>JAKADK010000006.1 GCA_021820665.1 Actinomycetes bacterium
GGCACCACGGCCACCACAGCGGGGGCCGGAACCTGTGGGAGCGGACGGGAGCGGACGGAGCTCCCCCCGCGGGCGGACCCGGCCGGTGTCGCGCCGGCGCGTCGGGGGCGGTCTGCTCGGGCGGCGGGACGGGCGTCGTCGGGCACCCGGTCGGGCCGCCCCGCCGGTACCGGCCTCGTGAGCGGTGCGGCGCGGCGGGACGGGCCCCTGGACGCGGCGCGGCTCCGGGCGGCCTTCATCGACTTCTTCGTGGCCAAGGGCCACGTGGCCGTCCCCTCGGCGAGCCTGATCCCCCACGACCCCTCGGTGCTGTTCACCATCGCCGGGATGGTGCCGTTCAAGCCCTACTTCGTCGGCGAGGAAGCGGCGCCGTGGAAGCGGGCGACCACGGTGCAAAAGTGCTTCCGGACCGTCGACATCGAGATCGTGGGCACGACCGCCAGGCACTGCACCTTCTTCGAGATGCTGGGCAACTTCAGCTTCGGCGACTACTTCAAGTCGGAGGCCATCCCCTTCGCCTGGGAGCTCGTGACCGAGGTGCTCGGCATCGACCCCGACCGGCTGTGGGTGACCGTGCACGAGAGCGACGACGACGCCGAGGAGATCTGGGCCGACGCCATCGGTGTCGAGCGTCGTCGCATCCAGCGCATGGGTGAGGACAACTTCTGGAAGATGGGGGAGACCGGTCCGTGCGGGCCGTCGTCGGAGATCTACTTCGACAAGGGCGCGGCCTTCGGTGAGGACGGCGGCCCGGCCCACGGCGGCGCCGACCGCTTCGTTGAGCTGTGGAACCTGGTGTTCATGCAGTACAACCGGCATGCCGACGGCTCCACCGAGGACCTGCCGCGGCCGAGCATCGACACCGGTGCCGGTCTCGAGCGCATCCTCCCCATCCTCCAGGGGGTGGACTCGATCTTCGAGACGGACCTCTTCGTCCCGATGATCGAGGCGGCCCAGACGGTGACGGGAGCGGTGGCCGGCCGGGACGTGCAGGTCGACACCGACCTCCGAGTGCTCGCCGACCACGGGCGGGCGATGGCGATGCTGGTCTCCGACGGCGTGCTCCCCGCCAACGACGGCAGGGGCTACGTGCTCCGCCGGATCGTGCGCCGGGCGGTGCGCCGGGCCAGGCAGCTCGGGGTCTCGGGCGTGGTGACTCCGGCACTGGTCGACGCGGCGGCGGCCGTGCTCGGCGGCGCCTACCCGGCGCTCGTCGAGGGAAAGGGCTTCGTGACCGACGTGCTGGTGCGGGAGGAGGAGGGGTTCCTGCGGACCCTCGCCACGGGTTCGGCCCTGCTCGACGAGGCCCTGGCTGCCGGCGGCGGTACCATCTCGGGGGAGGCGGCCTTCCGGCTCCACGACACGTTCGGGTTCCCCGTGGAGCTGACGAGGGAGATCGCGGCGGAGTCCGGCGTCGGCGTCGACATGGCCGGCTTCGAGGTCGCCATGGAGCACCAGCGCGCCCAGGCCCGGGCGGCGGCGCGGGTGGCCCGACCGACCGGAGGCGACGAGACCTACCGGTCGATCCTGGACGCCGAGGGCCGGACCATCTTCGTGGGGAGCTCCCCCGACCGGTATGCGGTGCCGGCTCGGGTGGTGGCCGTGGTGCCCATGGCCGACCACCCCGACCGGGTCGAGGTCTTCCTCGACCAGACGCCCTTCTACGCCGAAGGAGGCGGGCAGGTCGGGGACACCGGAACGATCGTGACCGAGACCGGGGTGGCCACGGTGGTGGACACCGTGCCCGCGCTTCCGGGGCTCTCGGCCCACCGGGCCACCGTGGCCGGCGAGGTGCACGCCGGCCAGGACGCGCTGGCCACCGTGGATGCGGTCCGCCGGGAAGCACTCCGACGCAACCATACCGGGACCCACCTCCTCCACGCCGCCCTGCGCACGGTCCTCGGGGACCACGTCCGCCAGCAGGGGTCCCTCGTGGCCCCCGACCGGCTGCGGTTCGACTTCAGCCACCCCGGAGGGGTTCGTCCCGAAGAGCTGGAGGCGGTGACCGAGCTCGCCAATGCCGACGTGCTGACCGACGAGCGCGTCACCGTGACCGAGACGTCCAAGGCCGAGGCCGAGGCGATGGGCGCCCTCGCCTTCTTCGGGGACAAGTACGGTGACCGGGTCCGGGTGGTGCGGGCGGGGTCCCACTCCATCGAGCTGTGCGGTGGCACCCACGTCGACGCCCTGGGGATGATCGGCCCCATCGTGGTGGTCTCGGAGTCCTCCATCGGCTCGAACACCCGGCGGATCGAGGCGGTGACCGGCCGGGGCGCGCTCGACTATCTCCAGTCGCGCCAGGCCGTCTTGGACGAGGCGGCAGCGCTGTTGCGCACCGAGCCGGAGCACCTGCCCGAGGCGATCGAGCGCCTCCTCGCCCGCCAGCGGGTGGCGGAGAAGGACCTGGAGTCGCTCCGGGCCCGCGAGCTGCGCGAAGAGGCTAGGCGGCTCGTCGGCGAGGCGGTCGGCGGGGTGGTCGTGGCGCGACGTGACGGGCTGTCCGCTGACGGGTTGCGGGCGATGGCGACAGAGGCGTGCCGCGCCGGTCACCTCCGGGCCGTCATCCTGGCAGGGAGCCCGGACGGGCAGCGGGCAGCGGTTGCCGTGGCGGCCGACGGGTCCGGTGCCGAGCATGCCGGAGACCTGGTGAAGCGGCTCGCCCCCCTCATTGGCGGGGGTGGGGGTGGCTCGAAGGAGGCGGCGGTGGCTGGCGGCAAGGATCCCTCCGGGCTCGACGCCGTGCTCGGCGACGCACGGCGCGCCCTGCACGGTGGGTGACGACGGCGGCAACCGGCAGGAGCACGCCCTCCCGGTCGGACGCGTGGTCGGTGTGGACCTGGGGCACCACCGGGTCGGCCTGGCGGTCACGGACGCCAGGAGGACGATGGCCGTGCCGCTGGCCACGCTGATCCAGACGGGAGACCCCCGGCGTGATCGAGAGGCGCTCGTCTCCCGCGTTCGGGAGGAGGAGGCGGTGGCCGTCGTCGTAGGTCTGCCACTGTCGATGGACGGGAGCCACGGCCCGGCGGCGCGGTGGGCGGCGGCCGAGGCGGCGGCGATCGCCGAGCTCCTGGAGACGGACGGGATCCCCGTGACGCTCGTCGACGAGCGTCTGACCACCGTGAGCGCTCACGCGGCGCTCCGGCGGGGCGGGATGCCAGGGCGCCGGGGTCGGTCGATCGTCGACCAGACCGCCGCCACCGTGCTGCTCCAGGCCTTCGTAGACGGCGGTTCGCAGGTCGACGCCGTCTCGGGCGATCATGCCCGGCATGCCGGTGGGGGCGAGGATGGCTGAGGAGCCCTCGTCGTGGAGCGGGATCGGATCCCAGGACCACGGCGCGGTCGACGCGCCCGACGGCATCGGACCCGGGCCCCGGCGTCCGGCAGACGAGCCGGACACCGGCGTCGGCAGGCCGGTTTGTCCGATGGCGGGCCGGCGGCGCGCCGGCCGCTCCCGGCATCGAGCCCGGTGGCTCCTCCTCGCCGCCGGGCTCCTCCTGGTCGTCGTCGTCGTCGTCGGCTGGCTGTGGGTCGACGGCCAGGTCCACCCGTCAGGGCCGAGGGGTGCCCAGGTGGTGGTCACGGTGGCGCCGGGAGCGTCCACGGAGCACACGCTCGACGTGCTCTCGGCCAAGGGTGTCATGGGGAGCCCGCTGGCGTTCCGGTTGTGGACGATCGTCCACGGGTCGGTGGCGATCGACGCCGGGACGTACGCCTTCAACCGGAACGACGGGTTCGCCGCCGTCTGGGAGATCTTCAACGGCGGTCCGAACGTCTTCCACCTGGATGTGCGTCCCGGCCTCACGGTGGCCGAGGTAGCCGGCCAGCTCGGCCTGATGCCGGGGCAGGACGGGGTCGCCTTCGAACGCCTGGCTACGAGCGGCGTCCTGCGGTCCCCCTACGAACCGGCGGGATCGAAGAGCCTGGAGGGCCTCCTTGGCACCGGCGTCTACGAGATCCTCCCGGGCGAGACGGACCGGACGCTCCTTGGGCAGATGATCGCCCGGTTCGATGCCGAGGCCGCCTCCGCCGGGCTCGCCGCCGGCGCCGCCGCGCTCGGCTACACGCCCTACCAGGTGGTGACCGTGGCCTCGATCGACGAGAAAGAGGGGGTCTACGGCCCGAACCTCGGTCCGGTGGCTCGGGTCATCTACAACCGGCTGGCGCGGGGCATGCCCCTCCAGATGGACTCCACAGTGCTCTACGCCCTCGGACAGGACGGCGGCACCGTGACCCATGCCGACGAAGCGACTCCCTCCCCCTACAACACCTATCTCAACACCGGCCTGACCCCGACACCGATCTGTTTCCCCTCGACGGCCTCCTTGGCCGCCGCACTGCACCCGCCCGCCGGACAGTGGCTGTACTTCCAGGTCGTCTCGGAGAACGGGACCGAGGCGTTCGCCGACACGTTCGCCCAACAGCTGGCCAACGAGAAGCTGGCCCAGGAGCGGGGCCTCCCGTGAGCGGCGGGCCAGGCGAGCCGGCCTCCTGGATTGGGCTGTCGGCGGCGACCACCGTGGTCGGGGTGATCGGCCACCCGGTCGCCCACTCGCTCTCCCCGCTCCTCCACAACGCCGCCTTCGAGGCGCTCGGGATCGACTGGGTGTCGGTTGGGTTCCCGGTCCTCCCCGGGGCGCTGGCCCCGGCGCTGGCCGGGATGCGTGCCCTTGGTGTCCGTGGCCTGTCGGTGACCATGCCGCACAAGGAAGGCGCCTGGCGGCTCGTGGACCGGCGGACCGCCGTGGCCGACCGCCTGGAGGCGGTCAACTGCGTCACCAACGAGGCCGGCACGCTGACGGGGACGAGCACCGACGGGGCCGGGCTGCTCGACGCGCTGGCGACGCGCCTGTCCTTCGACCCCGCCGGGAAGCGATGCCTCGTCGTCGGCGGTGGGGGCGCGGGGCGGGCGGTCGTCGCCGCCCTGCGAGACGCCGGCGCGGTCGAGATCGTCGTCGTGAACCGGACGCCCTCGGGGGCCGCCCGCGCCGTCGCCCTGGCGGGTGGGATCGGGCGGCGGGGTGTCCCGGCCGATGCCGACCATGCCGACCTGGTCGTCAACGCCACGCCGATCGGCATGGCCGGGACCACGACCGGGGAGGCGCCTCCGCTCATCGATGCGGACCGGCTCCACCCGGGCCAGGCGGTCGTCGACCTGGTGTACCACCCCCGCCCGACGGCATGGCTGAAAGCGGCGGGGGCCCGGGGGGCGGCGACCATGGACGGGTTGGCGATGCTCGTCCACCAGGCGGCCCACCAGCTCGTCCTCTGGACCGGCCAAGAGCCGTCGCTCGAGGCCATGTGGCGCGCCCTCGACCGGGCCGAACCGAGGTAGGATCTGGCCCGGAGCCCCCTGGTGAGTTACGCGATCGAGCACAGCATGCGCCCGCCGCGGCGAGCCGTCCCCCGGTTCGACGTGGTCCTGGTCGGCGCGGCGGGGGCCCTCTCTGCCCTCGGTGTGATCATGGTGTACACGGCCACCAAGGACGCGCTGGCGGCGGCGGGGGCCGACCCGCGCTCGTACCTCATCCACCAGGCGGTCTTCGTGGTGCTCGGTCTCGGGGTGATGCTCGCCGTGGCGCTGTTCGACTACCGGCAGCTCGAAGGGGTCTCGACGGTGATGTACGTCGGGATGCTCCTGGCGCTCCTGGCTGTGCTCTCGCCGATCGGGTCACACGCCCTCGGCTCCCAGCGCTGGTTCTCGCTCGGGATCTTCCAGCTCCAGCCGTCCGAGTTCGCCACACTGGTGCTCGTCATCGCCATCGCCACCTACTGCTCCCGCCGCCCCGAAGGGCTCACGCTCCGCGACATGGTGCGGCTGCTCCTCCTGACGGGGGTGCCCATGGTCCTCGTCATCAAGCAGCCCGACCTCGGGACCGGCATCGTGCTCGGCGTGATCCTCGTCGTCATGCTGGCTGGCGCCGGCCTTCCAGGCCGCTACCTCCTGTTCCTGCTGATCGGCACGGCCATCGCCGTGGCGATCGCTCTGCAGGTCGGCCTGCTCCAGCACTACCAGATCCAGCGTCTCACCAGCTTCATCTCTCCCAACACCGCGTCGCGCAGCGCCACCTACAACGTCGACCAGGCGAAGGCGGCCATCGGCTCGGGCGGGCTGTTCGGGACGGGGCTGTTCCACGGGATCGCCACCAACCTCTCCTACGTGCCCTCGCAGCAGACCGACTTCATCTTCTCCGCCGTCGGCGAGCAGCTCGGCTTCGTCGGGTGCAGCATCGTCCTCTTCCTCTACGGCGTCGTGGCGTTCCGCGTGCTCCGGGTGGCACAGCAGGCCAAAGACAACTTCGGCCGCTACCTGTGCGTCGGGGTGTTCGGCCTCCTCGTGTTCTCCGTGGTCGAGAACGTCGGCATGAACGTGGGGGTCATGCCGGTCGCGGGCATTCCCCTCCCGTTCCTCTCCTACGGGGGGTCGGCGATCGTCGACTTCTTCGCCGGCATCGGGCTCGTCCTGAGCGTGCACCTGCGGAACACGCGGTGAGCGAGGTCGGGCCTGCCGACGCATCGAAGGGTGTCCACCCCGACGGCGCCGAAGCCGACGAGCCGCGGTTCGAGGAGGTACCTGGAGCCGACGCGGATCCCCGGAGAGGCCCTGTCTCCCTCCGCATCGTCGAGGTCGCCTCGGTGTTCGCCGATCTCCCGGGGCAGCGGGGCGTGGTGGTGCTCCAGGAGAGGGACGAGAGCGCCAGTCGCCAGCTCGCCTTCGCCGTCGGGCTGGCCGACGCATCGGCCCTCGCCCACGCGGTGGCACAGGCCCCGCCGCCCCGCCCCTTCGTCCACGACCTGGTGGCCCGGGTGACGCGGGCCTTCGACCTGGAGATCACCTCCGTGCGGATCGTCGGGCGCCGGGGCCAGACCTACCATGCCGAACTGGACGTACGAGGATCGTCGGGTGTCGAGACGTTCCCCTGCCGACCATCGGACGGGCTCGGGCTGGCACTGCGTCAACCGGTCCCGGCGCCGATCCTCGTCGACGAGCGCCTCTTCGCCGACGGCGACGACGACGACGTGGCATGCTCCCCGTGAGGAGGGCCGGTCAGGTGAGCACCGAGGTCGGGGCCGACGCCGGATCGGGTTCAGTGCCGATGGTGCGGTGCATCGTCTCGGTCTCGGGACCGGTCCTCCCACCCTCGTCGGAGATGCGCATGAGCAGCGCGATCAGGATGTAGTTCGACAGGAGCGCCGAGCCACCGTAGGAGACGAACGGGAGGGTGATGCCTGTCTCCGGCACGAGGCGGACGATGCCGCCGATGATGATGAACGCCTGGAGGCCGATGATCACGGTGAGCCCGGTGGCGGTCAGCTTGGCGAACTGCGAACGAGCTGCCTGGGCGATCCGCATGCCCGCCCCGACGAGGAGGAGGAAGGCGACCACCACCACGGTCGACCCCAGGAGCCCCATCTCCTCGCCGATGACGACGAAGATGAAGTCGTCGAGGGCGTTGGGGATCCGCCACGCCTGCCCGAGCCCGAGCCCCACCCCGCCCAGCCCGCCGCTGCCCAGGGCGAACCAGGACTGGACCAGCTGGTAGCCGCTGGTCTCCGCGTACTTCCACGGGTCGAGCCACGCCTCCACCCGGATGTTGGTCTGGCGGAAGAGGAAGCCGGCGGCGATGGCGGCCACGGCAAAGCCGACCAGGCCGACGAGGAGGTACATCGACCGCCCGGTCGCCACCCAGAGCATGACGACGAACACGGCGAACAGCAGGGCCGCGAACCCGATGTCGTCCTCCAGGCCGATCACGCCGATGGCGAACACCCAGGCCAGGGCGATGGGAATGAGGGGCCGGGGGTCGACGACCAGGCGGTCGCCGACCCGTGCGGTCGGGATGGACAGCAGCTCGCGGCGCTCGATGAAGTAGGAGGCGAAGAACAGGCACAGCAGGATCTCGCCCAGCTCGACCGGTTGGAACTGGAGGCGGCCGATGTGCACCCACAGGCGGGCGCCGCCGATGTCGACCCCGATGCCGGGGACCATGGGCATCACGAGGAGGCCGATACCGATGGCGAGCAGCAGGTACCGGTAGCGGTCGAGGTCTCGGGATCGCCGTACCACCGTCAGGGTCACGATGTAGGCGGCGACCCCCACCGCTGTCCAGATCGCCTGGAGCGAGGCGTAGTTCCCGTGGGTGGCGAGGTCGATCCGGACGATCATGGTGTAGCCGATGCCGTTCAACAAGAAGGCCAGGGGGAGCACGACGGGATGGGCGTCGGGAACGAGGACCCGGTTGGCGATGTGGGCAGTGGCGGCCAGGAGGAAGAGGACGACGAGGAGGGGGCCGACGTCGGTGGGGACCTTCGCCGTGCTCCCCAGCACCATCAGGGTGTACATGATGGCGACGATGACCCCGACCCCGACCATGAGGCCCAGCTCGGTCCGGCGGCGGGGCTTGGGTCCCTTCGGCCGACGGAGCACCTTCGGGGTGCGAAGGGTGGCGAACGCCATCGACTGATCCTACCTGGGCTCCCCGCTCGGAGAGGGAACGGGCTCGTTCGGATCGGACGGCGGTCCGTCGCGACCGCTCCGGCGTTGGTAGCGGTGGAGGAAGAACACGTGGAGCTTGCGGTAGAGGGAACCCCGCTCGAAGCGCAGGGAGGCGTAGGTGGCGCCGCCGACCGGGATGGGGAGCCAGAAGTTGAGGGCGCGGTAGGCGAGGACGCCGGAGAGCGCCTCGCCGTAGGTGGGCCCGAAGCCGACGATCATGGACGTGAGGACGACCTCGACGACCCCGAGACCGCTGGGGGTGATGGGGATGGCGGCGAGGATGTTGGCGAGGCCGTAGGCGACGAGCAGGTTGAACGGCGAGATGAAGTAGCTGAAGGCGGCAACGAAGACCCACAGGGACGCGGCGTCGAGCAGCCAGTTGGCCGCCGCCCACACCACCGCCCGGACCAGGAGCTCCCGGTCGTCGAGGAGGGCCGAGAACCGCTTGGCCAGGCGTCCGAGGAGGGCGGTCACGCGCTGGTCGTCGATGAAGCGAAGGTGCGTGGAGAGCCGGGCGACGACGATCCCGGCGCGCTGCTCGCCTCGGGTGAGGAGGTAGAAGATCCCCCCGAACGCGCCGAGGAGCACCACCCCGAGGGCGGCGGCGAGGATGACGAAGATGGAGGCCGACGCGGACTGCCCGTGTTGATGGGTGGCAGGGGCGTGGAACCCGTGGAGCACCAGGAACCCCACGAGTGCGAGCCAGAAAATGACGTTCAGCACGACGGCCGAGCCGATCCCCTGGGTCCCGAGAGCGAACCCGGCATCCGCCCCGGCCACCCCGGACTGGGTGAGGAGGCGGTAGCCGAGGGCCGCTCCCGGCGCCGTCCCGCCCGGGGAGACGTGGCTGAGGGCCAGGGTGGACATGTTGATGCGGAACAGGCGACGCCGTCTCGGGCTCCCGGGCGGGAGCACGGCGTGGGTCAACTGGGTGTAGGCGACCAGGGACGCCCCCTCGAACAGGGCACCGAGGATCAGGTACCACGGGTTGATGTGCCCGAGCGCGGCCACCTCGGAGCGGTGGCTGGCCAGGAGGGGGACGGCGACGTAGAAGACGAAGAGGAACAGGAGGAGGATGCCGACGCTCCAGCGCACCTCCTTCCGGGCCAGCGGCCCCCGGTGCCACCAGTGACGGCGCTTCGGGATGGCGTCCTCATCGGGCATCCACGCCATGTTGGCACGGTTGGTTGCCACCACCTGCCATGCTTGAGCCATGGCTGACCTTCCGAGCCAGGCGGGCGACCGGCCTGGCGACGTCCGGGACCCGGCCGGAGGAATGGGGGCGCCGACAGCGGAGACGAACGGCGCCGGCGCCGGCGCCGTCCCGAACGGGGCCGCCGCGGGGGACGCCACCGGGGCGGGACAGGGGAGCGAGCCCGTGCAGCCGGGCGCACGCCGGGACCAGCTCTTTGCCGCGGCGGAGGCCAAGGGCGTCCCGCTGCGCACCATCCTCACCATCGATGCCGTCGTGGTGGCGACCTACGTGCTCTACCGTCTCGTGGGCCGGCTGCGGGAGATCCTCCTGTGGCTGCTCATCGCCTCGTTCATCTCGCTCATCTTGAACCCGGCGGTCGTCTGGCTCGAACACCACCGCCTGCGCCGGGCGGCGGCGGTGTCGGTGGTGTTCCTCCTCGCCGTGCTGGCGTTCGCCGGCATCGCCGGCCTGTTCGGCTACCCACTCGTCAACGCCCTCACCCACCTGGCCGAGCGCATCCCCGAGATGACCCGGCAGCTCAAGAAGGGGCACGGGGGGCTGGCGCGCGCCCTCCAGAGCGTCCACCTTCTGTCCTGGGTCCAGCACAACGCCCCGAAGCTGGCCCAGTACGCCCACAGCCTGTCCAAGCCGGCACTGAGCCTCGGTACGAACCTGGGACGGGCCGTCTTCTCGACGATCGTCGCCCTGCTCACGATCACCTTCCTCACCCTGTTCATCCTCCTCGAGGCGCCGCGGATCCGGGCCGGTGTGCTCGGCACCATGCGACCGGACCGCCGGCAGGTCGTCGAGGAGACGGCCCGGACCGTCTCCCGGTCGGTGAGCGCCTACGTGCTCGGGACGTTCGGTCTGTCGCTCCTCTTCGGGGTCGTCGTCTACCTGACCCTGCTCGTCACGGGCGTGCCGTTCGCGTTGCTGATCGGCTTGTGGGTGGCGTTGGTGGCGATGATCCCGCTGATCGGTGGGTTGATCGCCGGCGTCCCCAGCGTGGTGATCGCCCTCTTGCACTCACCCACCGCCGCCGTGGTCGTGGCGATCGTGTTCGTCGTCTTCCAGCTGACCGAGAACCATTTCCTCTACCCGCTGGTCATGAGCAGGACCGTGCGGATGAACCCCCTGTGGGTGCTGCTCGCCGTCCTGATCGGCGCCAATCTCGGCGGGGTCTTCGGCTCGAGCCTGGGAGCGCTGACGGGCGCCCTGGTGGGGATCCCCGTCGGCGGCGCCTGCCAGGTCGTCTTCGGCGAGGTCTGGCGTCGCTCCCGTCCGGGAGGGGAGCCCGTCCGGGGCGAGGAACGTCCCGTAAGCTCTCCGCCGTGAACGTCCTGGTCGTGTTGCCCACGTACAACGAGTCCTCGAACATCGAACGGGTCCTGCGCCAGATCCGTGCCGCGCTGCCCGAGGCCACGGTGCTCGTCGTGGACGACGGCAGCCCCGACGGTACGGCTGAGATGGCAGAGAAGCTGGGTGTGGAGCTGGGGGCCGTCGAAGTGGTGCGGCGGCCGTCGAAGGCCGGATTGGGCAGCGCCTACCGGGCCGGCTTCCGCTGGGGCATGGAGCGAGGGTTCGACGCCTGCGTCGAGATGGATGCCGACCTCTCGCACGACCCCGACGCGTTGCCCCAGATCGTCGAGCCGTTGTCCGAGGGTTACGAGGTGGTGGTCGGCTCCCGCTACATCCCTGGAGGTGTGATCCCGAACTGGTCGTGGCACCGGCGCCTGTTGTCCCGGGGGGGCAACCTCTACGCCTCGGTCCTCCTCGGCCTGGGGATCGCCGACTCCACCTCCGGGTTCCGGGCGTATGCGACGACCCTCCTCGAGAGGATCGACCTGGAGCGGGTGCGGGCCGACGGGTACGGCTTCCAGATCGAGATGACCTACGTGGCCAAGCAGGCCGGTGCCCGGATGACCGAGATCCCGATCCGCTTCGTGGACCGGGTCGAGGGTGACTCGAAGATGTCGGGTGCGATCGTGGTCGAGGCGTTGGGACTGGTCACGTGGTGGGGTGTGCGACGACTGGTCGGGCCGGCACCCGGACGTCGGCTCGGGGCGGCGCGCGTTCCGGGACCGCCGGAGTAGGGATCGGGAGGTGCCGCCGACGTGGTCCGTGCTGCCGCGATGAGCTGCCCGCACCTCGGAGGCCGGTGATGAACGGTCGGGAGGGGGAGGCGACGCGCGTCCTGGTCGTCGACGACGAGCCGTTCATCACCGATGTCGTGGCGACGGCGTTGCGGTTCGAAGGGTTCGTCGCCGACGTGGCGGCGAGCGGTGCCGAGGCGTTGCGGCTGGCGCGAGAGGTGGCGTTCGGCATCGTCATCCTGGACGTGATGCTCCCGGACATGGAGGGCATCGAGGTCTGCCGGCGGATGCGAGCGGAAGGCATCGACGTCCCCGTGCTGTTCCTCACGGCTCGCGACGCGACCGCCGACAAGGTGGAGGGACTCGCCGTCGGCGACGACTACGTGACCAAGCCGTTCAGCCTGGACGAGCTGGTGGCCCGGGTGCGGGCGGTGCTGCGGCGGACCGCATCAGAGGAGCCCGCCGGCGACGGGCGGATCCGGTTCGCCGACCTCGTGCTCGACGCGGAGACCTTCGAGGTCTGGCGGACCGGTGAGCTGATCGAGCTCACGGCTACGGAGTTCCGGCTCCTCGAGTACCTGATGATCAACGCTCGCCGCGTGGTGCCGAAGTCGGAGATCCTCGACGCCGTCTGGGACATCGACTTCGCCGGGGACCCCAACATCGTGGAGACCTACATCAGCTACCTCCGAAAGAAGATCGACTGCTACGACCCCCCGCTCGTCCACACGGTGCGCCGGGTGGGCTACAGCCTGCGCGAGCCCCGCCGATGAGACTGCGACGCCGACTGGTGATCACGATGGTCGTCCTCGTCATCGTGGCGTTGGGCACGACGTCGCTCGTGACACTCGGCTCACTCCACTCCTACCTGTACGGCCGGACGGACCAGCAGCTCGAGGAGAGCCAGGTCCAGGTGGACGATTATGTGCTCCACGCCGACCAGGTCCATGCCCCGGTCTCGGCTGCCGTCATCTCCCTCCGGGTGAGCCCGCTCGTCTACGTCGAGATCCTCGGACCCGACGGGCAGCCGGTGGTCGTGCGGCCGTCGGGGACCCGCTCGGCCGCGGACCCGGCACCCCGCCTGCCTGCCGTCCTGCCGACGCGCCCTCCGATGACGAGGGCGGAGCTGGACCGTATGCACGGGAGCTACCACCCCGCTGCCGCCTCCATCGACGTCCCCTCGGTGGTGCGGGGAGGCCCGGAGTACCGGCTGCAAGCCACGGCGCTCCCGGGCGGCACGCTGGTCGTCGCCACGTCGTTGGTGTCGGTGAACGACACGCTCCGGTCGCTGCGCAATGTGGAGCTCGGGATCTCGGCGGTGGTGCTGGCGGCGCTCATCGCCCTGGTCACCGTGTTCGTCAGCCGCGGTCTCCGCCCGCTCGACGACATGACCGAGACGGCGGGGGCGATCGCCGCCGGGGATCTCACCCGACGGGTGGACCCCGAAGGGGGGAAGGGGGAGATCGGCCGCCTCGGCACGGCATTGAACGGGATGTTGAGCCAGATCGAGGCGGCCTTCGTCCAACGCACCCGATCCGAGGAGCGGCTTCGGGAGTTCCTGGCCGACGCCTCCCACGAGCTGAGAACGCCCCTCACGTCGATCCGTGGGTACGCCGAGCTGATCCGGAAGGACGTGTTGGACGAGGACGGCCGCGAGCGGGCGTTGGAGCGGATCGAGAGCGAGTCGGCGCGCATGGGTCGGATCGTCGAGAACCTGCTGGCGTTGGCCCGTGCCGACGCTGCACCCGGGGTCGACCTGGCTCCCGTCGACATCGTCCCGGTGGTGGCAGGTGCCGTCGACGATGCCCGGGCGCTGGACGAGCACCATCCGATCACGCTGGAGGCACCAGCCCCTGTCGTCTGCGAGGCCGACGGCCTCCTGGTCGGGCAGATCGTGCACAACCTCCTCCAGAACGCCATGGGGCACACCCCGCCGGCCACACCGATCGAGGTCGAGGTGGCGACGGAGCCGGGCGTCGGTGTCCTCCGTGTCCGCGACCATGGCCCGGGGCTCACCCCGGAGCAGGCAGATCGGGTGTTCGAGCGCTTCTACCGGGCCGCTCCGGACAAGGCTCGCCGGGGGACCGGTCTCGGGCTCACGATCGTGGCTGCTCTGGCCAACCAACTCGGTGGAACGGTCTCGGTCGACAGCGCACCGGGCAGGGGGGCATGCTTCGAAGTTCGCCTCCGGCTCGCACGGGGGCCGGCGGCGGGCTCCGCTCCGTTGGCCCGGCTCGGGACGCCGGCCGGCTCGGGACGCACGGCGGCTCGGACCACGGGGTCCGACGGTGTCACGGGGTCCGACGGTGTCACGGGGTCCGACGGTGTCACGGGGTCCGACGGTGTCACGGGGTTCGACGGTGTCACGGGGTTCGACGGTGTCACGGGGTCCGACGGTGCGCGGAGCCATCCCCTCCCGATGGACGGCGATGTCGCCAGGCGGTGACCGGGGTGGGCGCCCCCCCGTGCTCCTCCTGCACGGGCAGCCGGGTACCGCCCGGGCGTGGGACGCGGTCGTTCCCGAGCTCTCGCGCCACCGCCGGCTCCTCGTCCCCGATCGGCCCGGCTACGGGCGCTCGACGCTCGGTCCGGCCGGCCTCGGCGACAACGCTGAGCTGGCGGCCTCGTGCCTGGTGGCCCGCGACGCCGTACCTGCCACTGTCGTCGGCCACAGTTGGGCGGGAGGGGTGGCCGTTCTCCTGGCGGCACGGCATCCGGAGCTGGTGCACAGTCTGGTGCTCGTCGGGTCCGTCGGCGCGCCGCGCAGCGTGACGGCGCTGGACCGGTTGCTCGCCCTGCCGGGCGCCGGCGATGCCCTGACCGCTGCGGGACTGGCCGGCGCCTGGGCAGCAGCGGGCCCGCTCCGGCGGGGTGCGGCGTACCTCCCGCCTCGCTGGGGGAGCCGGCTCGCCGCCCTGTTGCCGGGCGACGAGCTGGAGGAGGACTGGCGGGCGGTGGTAGGCCGGACCCGTCACGCCTTCGTGGTCGAGCAACGCGCCCTGGTCGACGAGCTGGGTGACATCCAAGCGGCGCTCCCGGACGTCAGGGCCCCGACGACGGTGGTCTCGGGAACGTGGGACGTGGTCGTCCCACTGGAAGCAAGCCGCTTCCTGGCCGATGCGATCCCCGGTGCCGAGCTCCGGGTGCTGGACGGGGTGGGCCACTTCGTGGCGCGTGACGCCCCCGAGGCGTTGATCGAGGTGATCACCGCCGCCGATCGTCGGGGACTCGACACGACGCCGTGAGGCGTGGTCGGGACCGGGTCTCAGGCGGGAGTCAGGCGGGAGTCAGGCGGCGCTGTCCCCGGGTCGTCGCTCCGGCGGCGGGGACAGCGCGGTGAGGACCGACTCCAGCTTGAGCCGGGTCTCCTCGAGCTCGAGGTCGGGGTCGGACCGGTCGACGATCCCCACGCCGGCAGTGAGCCGGGCGTGCCTGCCGTCGAGCACCGCCGAGCGGATGCCGTACCACCAGGCGCCGTCCCCGGCGCGGTCGACCCAGCCCACCGGGCCGCCGTACTGGCCGCGGCCGTGGGCCTCGAGGTGGGCGATGAGCTCGAGCGCATCGGCCGTCGGGACCCCCCCGACGGCGGGAGTGGGGTGGAGGAGCGCGGCGAGCGCGAGGGCATCCAACGGCTCGCCGGCCTCCCGCAGGGTCCCCGTGATGTCGGTTCCCAGGTGAGAGAGGGTATGGAGGGTGACGAGGCGGGGTTGGTCGGGGACGTCGAGGTGAGCGCACCACGGGCGGAGTGCGTCGGCGATGGCATCGACGACGAAGCGGTGCTCCGCCCCGTCCTTCTCCGAGGACAGCAGGAAGGACCCGTGCCCCCTGCTGGTGCCCGCCAGCGGTCGGCACGCGACGGCGGACGCGCGTCGGGAGACCAGGAGCTCAGGGGTGGCGCCCACGAACCGCCCCCGGCCCGAGGGGAAGGCGAACACGGCACACCCCGGTTCGAGCGCCCGCCATCGCCGGATCAGTGCCGCCTCGTCCGGGACCTCGGGGAGGAGGGCGTCAGCCTGTCTGGTCACGACCACCTTGTCGACGGCCCCGGCTCGGATGGCAGCCACCGCCGCTCGTACCATGGCGGTGTAGGCGGCGTCGGACGTCGCCATGGTGACGACCGGTCCCCCTTGACGGCGACCGGGCACCCCGCCGTGGGCATGCCCGTCGCCGCGACGGAGCCGATCGACCTCCTGTTCCACCACGTCGAGGGGATCGCGCTGGCGGGCGCCACCAGCCTGGACCACGGTGGCCCATGTCTCGCCGGTGGAGGCACGGACGAAGAGGAGCTCGGGTACGACCAGCACGGCCGGTTCGGATCGACGGAAGGGGAACGCGCCGAAGGCCAGCACACCGCTTCCCCGGAGGCATACGGCGTCGTCGACGTCGAGGGTCTGGAGCCAACGACGGGCGACGGAGGAGGGACGGCGCGGCGGGCCCGCCTCTCGTCCGGTTCCGCCTGCGAGCTCGTCCAGGGACCCGGTCAGGCGGGCCGCCTCGCCGATCGCTGCCATCTGCAGCTCGCCGTCGTCGAAGAAGATGCCCCGACCGGCAGCCGCTCCGACGAGGTCGAGCGCGAGGGAGGGCTCGAGCCGCCGGCTGGAGGCGACAAGGGTCACGGGCGCCCGACCCGGGTGGCGGTGAGGAGCTGGCTGAGCCCTCCGGAGAGCAGCCGGTGGTTGACCGTCGAGAACCCGGAGCGGAGCAGCATCGAGCGGAGCTCACGGACCGGGGGGAGGTAGGCGGTGGAACGGGGAAGGTACTCGTAGGCGGCGCGATCCGACAGGAGGCCACCGAGGAGGGGGACGGCACGGCGGAACCACAGGCCGTGGCCGATCGCCAGGATCGGGTTGGCCGGCTCGGCGACGTCGAGGAGGCTGATCCGTCCCCCGGGCCGCACGACCCGGGCCAGCTCCACGAAGGTGCCTTCGAGGTCGGCGAAGTTCCGGAGGGCGTACCCGCACGTGGCGCCGGCCACCGCCCCGTCGGCCAGCGGGAGTGCCGCCGAGTCCGCCTGGACGAGCGGGGCACCGGCGTGGCTGGCACGCAGCATGCCGGCCGAGAGGTCCACACCGAGGACCAGGTGGCCACGGGCGGCCAGGAGGGCGGACAGGTCGCCGGTGCCGCACGCCAGGTCCAACACGGTCGTCCCCGGGGGCAGGCCCAATGCCGCCACCGTCGTGGCCCGCCAGGACCGATCGAGGCCGAAGGTCATCACCCGGTTGACGAGGTCGTACCGGGGGGCGATGGTGTCGAACATCTGCCGCACCCGGGCGGTCTTTGCCGCGCCGACCGGAAGGTCGTCGGCGCCGCGGTCCGCCCGACGCCACCGCGAGGGTTGCCACCGTCCTCCGGCGCGAGTGCCGAACGCCTTCACGAGGCGACGGCGGCGCCGGCTACCGGATCGCCACCGAGCCTGTGCTCGTGGATCGCCTCGAGCTCCGCGCCGGACCCGACGTCTTCGATGTGCTCGAGCGCGGTGCGGACGAGGACCCGCGTGAAGTGGTGGGCCACCAGCGCGGTCACGGCCGCCAGGAGCTCGGTATAGGCCTGGACGAGGTAGGCAGCGGCCGACACCTCGTCGCCGTGGGCACCAGACGCCTCGCGTGCAGAGGCCCGGGCTTTCGCGACTCGCCGTACCGACGTAGAGAACAGTCGGACGGCATCGTCGGCCAGGGCCTCGGTGGCGGCGTGGTGGCGCCTGGCCAGGTCGAGGAGGTCTGGCAGCGGGATCCCCCACTCGAGGAGGGTGAGGGCGTGGCCGGCGACGGCGACGTCCTCGTCGGTGTAGACGTCCCGCGTTCCCATCCGGCGCGGGACGAGGAGCCCTTCGGCCTCGATGGCGGCCAGCAGGGGGAGCGGGACCGACGCCCGCGCCGCCAGGTCCGCCAGCGACAGCATCTCGCCGGCCGCTGCCGGCGTGGCCGGGACAGGCGGGCCAGCCGGCGATGCTCCCGTGGCGCCGGGAAGTCGGGAGATGCCAGAAACCTCGGCCACCAGGGCCTCGTCGGCCGCGTCGAGGTCACCGGCGACGAGGCGAGCGATGGTGGCAAGGCGGAACCCACGGGCCTGTAGGGAGCGGACCCGGAGGATGCGCTCGAGGTGATGGTCGTCGTAGAGGGCCACCCGACCCCGTCGACGGGGTGGTGGGATCAGTCGCTTGGTCTGGTAGTAGCGGACGGTGTCCACCGACGTCCCGGCCAGCCGGGCCAGCTCTTCCACCCGCATCTCCATCGCCCCACTCTAGGAGCATCCACTCTCAGCGTTCGAGCAACGCGCGCCGGCCCGGCGGCCTGGCCGGCCGACGGGCCCCGTGGTTGGCCCCTGGTGGCGGCTAGCTCGCCCGTCACCAGGACCTCCTGTCAGCGGAAGTAGCGGTACACCACCTGGGCGACGCAGCTCGGTTTCTCGGCCCCCTCCACCTCGAAGGTGACGTCGAGGACCGACTGCACACCCCCACCCACCTCTTCGACGGAGACGAGCGTCGCCCCGGCGCGCAGGTTGCTCCCCACCGGTACCGGCGCAGGGAAGCGGACCCGGTTGCATCCGTAGTTCACGCCCATCGTGATGCCCTCCACGTGGAGCACCTCGGCCAGGAGGACCGGGGCGAGCGAGAGCGTGAGGTACCCGTGGGCGATGGGTCCACCGAAAGGTCCCGCGGCGGCCCGTTCGGGGTCGACGTGGATCCACTGGTGGTCGCCCGTGGCGTCCGCGAACGTGTTGACCTGGTCCTGGGTGATCCGGTGCCACTCGCTGTAGCCCAGGTGCTGCCCGACGAGGTCCGTGAAGCCATCGACTCCGTGCACGGTGGTTGTCATGACCTCAGACTACGGGCGCACCCGGCTGGATGGCGAGTCGACGCCATCGAGCCGTCGATGGACCGGCCGGTCCCGGGAGGCGCGCCTACGGGCGCGACGCAGTTCTCCCTCACCGGGAGCTTCCCGGTACGCTCCGGCCCATGGCTGAGCACCACCACCGCAACATCCACGGTGGCGGGGCACGCGCCGCCGTGTTCGGCATCAGCGACGGGCTCGTGTCCAACGTTGCCCTGGTGCTCGGGGTTGCCGGGGCACACTCCTCGGGCGCGGCCGTGCGCCTTGCCGGGCTCGCCGGGCTGATCGGGGGAGCGTGCTCGATGGCGGCCGGGGAGTACGTGTCGATGCGTGCGCAGAGCGAACTGCTCGAGCGGGAGCTCGACGTGGAGCGCCGGGCCATCCGCCGGGACCCGGAGGACGAGCGCAGAGAGCTGGCCTCGATCTACGTGACCCGGGGCGTCGAGCCGGACATGGCCGACGAGCTGGCCACCCGGATGATGAGCGATCCCGACCTGGCGCTCGCCACCCACGCCCGGGAGGAGCTGGGGATCGATCCCGACCAGCTCGGCAACCCGATCCAGGCCGCCGGGCTCTCCTTCCTGCTCTTCGCCGTCGGGGCGCTCCTGCCGCTTGTGCCCTGGTTCGTGGCGGCGGGGACCGGCGCCATCCTGGCTTCCGTCGCCATCGCTGCCATGTCGTCGTTCGGGGTGGGAGTGGCGCTGTCGATCTTCACGGGGCGGTCACTCTGGTGGTCGGCCGGGCGCCAGTTGCTGATCGCCGGCTTCGCCGCCGGAGTGACCTTCGGAGTGGGACATCTCATCGGTGGTGTGACAGGCTGACCGGTGATGGTTCGGCACCAACCGGCCGCTCCGGTGACGTGGTGACGTGGCGCGAGCGGGCCGGCCGCCGGCAGGCAGTGGTCGTCGTGGCATTGGTGGCGGCGGTGGCACTCTCCGCCTGCAGCGCTCCGGCCTCGTTACGACCGGCCGCAAGGGCATCGGCCACGACGGTGCCGGCGACCACCCCCGGCGGCAGCCGGTCAGGGGAAGGCGCGAGAGGGACATCGGCTACGCCCACCCCGACCTGGACGACTCCCGTGACGGTGGTGGGGACGAGCCGCGTGGACGTGTCCTGTGCCACGGCCAGGTTCTGTGGGGCCGTGGGCGCCGGCGGGCAGGCGTCGGTGTGGAACGGCTCGACGTGGGCGCGGCCGGTGTCGCTGGGCCCGGCGGTGGCGCCGGGATCGCCCGCCCCGGCGATCGCCTGTGCCGGTCCGGCGTTCTGCCTGGCGGCGATGGGGAACAGCGTGATGGCGTGGAACGGGGTCTCGTGGGCGCCCAGCGCCAGCGTGCCGGAGGCGCAGGCCCTGGCGTGCGCCAGCCCCCGCTTCTGCACGGTGGTCAGCGGGATCGGCAACGCCTACGTGTTCGACGGCGCCACCTGGTCGGGCGCCTTCAATGCGTGGGGCGGGCCGTCCAGCATCTCGTGCACGACCCCGTCGTTCTGCATGGCCGCCATCGGAGGTGCGTCGGAGTGGGACGGGTCGGCGTGGTCGCGGCCGGTCGACGTCGACCCGGTCGGCGTCATCGACGCCGTCTCGTGCTCCGGGACCGCCTTGTGCCTGGCGGTGGACAGCGTCGGCAACGTCCTCGTCTGGCGGGGCGCGTCGTGGAGCGCGCCGGTGCCGCTGCACCCGGGGTCGGGCAGCGCGTCGTCGGCTGCCTTGACGGCCCTGTCGTGCACCAGCACGACGGTGTGCGTGGTGGGTAGCGCCGACGGCGCGGTGTCGAGCTGGAACGGCACGGCATGGTCGGCGTTCGACGTCGTCACCGGCGACCATGCCCTCGTGTCGCTCTCGTGTGTCGCCTCGGGCTTCTGCATGGCGGCCGACAGTGCCGGGGGGGTCGTCTGGTCGTCTGGCGTCACGTGAGCGGACGGCCGGGCGGCACGGCGCACGCACCGAGCGTTGCCCGCTCGGCTCAGGGCTCCGACGCGAGATCGATCCGGAGGGCGCGCTGGACGTGGTGGACGGCGAACCCGGCCGACCGGTAGAGCGCCAGCGCCGGTTCGTTGTCCGCCTCGACGTGGAGCATGGCGACGTGCGCCCCCCGGTCGTGGAGCGAGGTCAGCCCGGCGTCGAGGAGCGCCCGCCCGAGGCCCCGACCGTGGAGCCGAGGATCGACGAAGATGACGTAGATCTCTCCGAGCGGGGGAGCGCTATCGGGATGGATCTTCGTCCAGCAAGCACCACCGATGCCGTCACCGTCTTCGAGCACGAGGAACCCCTGCGGGTCGAACCAGGCCTCCTGCTCGCGGGAACGGACCTGGTCGACCGTCCAGTTGCCCTGCTCGGGATGGCCGGCAAAGGCTCGATTGTTGGCCGCGACCCAACTGGCCTCGTCGGAGCCGGGACGGAAGGCCCTCACCGGGACGCCTGGGCTCCGCCGTACCTCCGGGACGGGGAGCGTGCGGCGCAGCTCGACCAGGCGGCGCTCGGTCGACCGGAAGGAGGCCGGTGCGATGGCCTCGAGCGGGGGTCCGCCGACGGGTTGCCACAGCATGGCGGTGGTCGCCCCGTGCCGGCACGCGCCGGCACAGGCGTCGGCGACGAGCCGGGCAACGACCGACGGCGGCAGCCCCGAGGCGGCAGGGGAGACGACCTCGACCGTCCACACCACGTCCGGACCGCCGGGCTCCGGGGGGCCGACTCCGACGGCGGCGCCGACGAGTGGCCCGCCTGTCCCCGTTCGCACGGCGGAGATGCCACAGGGGGCGCCGGACCCGGCCTGGAGCCGGAGCCGCGGCCCCTCGCTCAACACGGCGCCGCCCATCGCGTCGGTACCCCTCGCCGCCAACGCCAACGTCTCTTCGGACAGCGAGGGCGTGGCCTCGGCAAAGGGCTCGAGCACCATTGGAGCGGCATCCATGTCGGCCTCGACGTTACCGGTAGTGTCCGCCCCATGACCGCATCCCCGGCGCTGAGCCGGCGTGCCCGCATCGTCAGATCCCGTCTGGCGACGCTGTACCCCGGTAGCGCCGAGGAGCTCTGCGCGCTCGTCCATGCCAACCCGTTCCAGCTGGTTGTGGCCACGATCCTGTCGGCCCAATGCACCGACACCCGGGTCAACCAGGTGACGCCCGGGCTGTTCTCCCGGTATCCCGACGCGGCTGCGCTGGCCGGTGCGGAGCCGGGGGTCGTCGAGGCGCTCGTCCGCCCGACCGGCTTCTACCGGGCGAAGACCCGCCACCTCCTCGGGATGGCACGGCACGTGGTCGAGCGTTTCGACGGGGAGATCCCGTCATGCATGGACGATCTGGTGACGCTGCCCGGTGTCGGGCGAAAGACGGCGAACGTGGTGCGCAGCGTCGGGTTCGCGCTCCCCGGCCTGCCGGTCGACACGCACGTGGGCAGGGTGGCGCGTCGGCTGGCCCTCACGACGGCGACGGATCCGGTGCGTGTGGAAGAAGACCTCGGTCACCTCGTTCCGCCACCGGAACGGGGCGTGTTCAGCCTGCGCCTCATCGAGCATGGTCGGGCGGTCTGCCGAGCGCGACGTCCAGCATGCGATCGGTGCGGCCTGTCCGACGTGTGCCCGGCGTGCCCGCCCGTGCCCGCCGGACGCGGCGGTCGGGGGGATCCGGCGATGCCCGGCGGTGAGGGACCGGGGGGGAAGAGAGCGCCCGGGACGGCTGGCAGGCGGCGCCCGTAGGAATGAGATGCTTGCACATGAAGTGAAATACATCAACGGAGGGAAAATTTTTCGGGATTTGGGGCGTCGCGAGTGGAACAAAGCGTCAAAACGTGCTGTTGTAGGGGTCACTCGGAACCGGTTCCCGCCACCTGGTTCCGAAGAGCGGTGCCCGGGATCCGCCGCCCGGCCCGCTCGCGCGAAGGCGCCCCTCGGGGCGCCTTCGCCGCGTCCGGGGTGCGAAGCGGTGAGACCCGGTGAGTGCCGGCTCCGGGCTGGCGACCGGATCGCCCCGCGGGAGGTCTGAGCGGAGGGCGGCGGCGAGGTACCGTGAGGGCATGGTCATCAAGCGTTCGGTGTCGTTGGCGGACTCGGTGGCCCTGGAGGTGGAGCAGGCGGCGAAGGAGGACGGTGTCTCGTTCAGCGCCTGGCTGTCGGCGGCGGCCGAACGGCAGCTGGTCCTGAGGGCGGGGCTCCGGGGCGTGGCCGAGTGGGAGCGCGAGGCCGGGGCGCTCACGCCCGAAGAGATCGCCGAGGGTGAGGCGCTGCTCGGCCGCCTGTTCTCCGGGGTGGCGGCCAAGGTGCGCCCGGGCGTCGCGTCGATGGTGCGTCCCGGCGTGGGGGCGAAGACGAGGCGACGGTGAGCGACCACGGTGTCCTGCGTCCGGGGCCGGGCCGGAGCCACCGGCGCTACGGGTTGGTCTACGGTCCGGCCGCCCTGCAGGCGGCGGCCCGGGGGGACCGGCTCATCTGGGCGCTGCACCGGGCCGCGCTCGGCCAGGGGTTCGTCCCCGTGGTGCCGGCCGTGGTGGTGCTGGATGCCGCCCGGGTTGTCGGCACCGACCCCGACCTGGCCAGTTTCCTCGCAGGAACGGAGATCGAGGCGCTCGATGCCGCCCACGCCTTCGAGCTCGGCGTCCTCGGCCAGGCGGCCGGTGCCGACAACCCGTCGACGATCGCCGTCGTCGAGTGCGCGGCCCGGCGGATGGTGGCGGCGGTCACGGCGCGCTCCCCGGGGACGGCCGAGCTGGCCGGCGTGCTCGGACACGACCTGGTGCTCCACCCGGTCTGAGCCGGCGGTACCGACGGGTAGAACTGGCCGTCCCTCGCGGCGCGTTCCCGGAGCGGCTGGGGGTCAGCCCCGGGGGAGCGGGCCCGATCCGAGAGGGGAGCGCGTCATCCGGGTCAAGCGCCGGTGGGCGCCGGCCAGGGCCCGCTCGACGGCGAAGAGCTCGGCGGCGCGCTCGTCGTCGCCGGCCGCCCGGGCGGCCTCCGCATGGGCGGTGATGCGCCGGACCAGGTCGTCGAGGCCGGTGGCGATGGAGGAGAGCTCTGCGGTGCCGGGGTCCACGGGCCCGATCATCGCAGCTGCGCGGACCGGGCTCCAGCCGGAGCCGGCGATCGGCGCGGACCAGCCCCGCTAGCATCGTGCCGTCATGGCTCTCGCACGTCTCGACCTCCGTCGCTTCACGGGCGATCTGGCGTCGGTGCTCCCGCCCCCGGTCGACGAGCAGGAGCGGTCGTCGGCGTCGGTGGCAGCCATCATCGCCGAGGTGCGTGCGGGGGGCGACCGGGCGCTCGTGGACCTGACCTCCCGGTACGACGGGGTGGAGCTCGACGGCATCGAGGTTCCCCCGAGCGAGGTGCGCGCCGCTCTCGGCCGGATCGCCGCTCCGGTACGGGACGCGCTCGACCTGGCGCACAGGAGGATCACCGCCTACCACGCCCACGAGTCATCCGGGAGCGTTCCCGACTTCCACTCCGACGGGGTCGTGGTCAGGGCGCTGGTCCGGCCGGTGGCCCGTGCCGGCTGCTACGCCCCGGGTGGGCGGGCCAGGTACCCCTCCACCGTGCTCATGTGCGCGGCGCCGGCGCGCGTGGCCGGCGTGAGGGAGGTCGTCCTGTGCGTGCCACCCGGACCCGACGGCACGGTGGACGACGCCTCGTTGGCCGCCGCCGCCATCGCCGGGGTCGACCGGGTCTTCCGGGTCGGTGGAGCCCAGGCCATCGCCGCCATGGCCTTCGGCACGGAGACGATCCCCGCCGTCGACGTCGTGGTGGGGCCAGGGAACCGCTACGTGGCCGAGGCCAAGCGCCAGCTCTCCGGGGTCGTGGGCGTGGCGTCGGCGTTCGCGGGACCCTCCGAGGTGGTGGTCGTGGCCGGCCCCGGCACACCCGCAGAGCTGGCGGCCATCGACCTCGTGGTCCAGGCGGAGCACGGGCCCGATGGGCAGGCTTGGCTGGTCACGTGGTCGCCGGAGCTGGCCGACGCCGTCGATGCCGAGGTCGACCGCATCGTGGCCGGCTCGTCCCGCCGGGCGGACCTGGAGGCGACATTGCGGTCCGGCGGGTACGCCGTCATCGTCGACGATGTGGTCCAGGCGCTGGCCGTGTCGAACGTCGTGGCCCCCGAGCACCTCGAGCTGCTCTTCGACGGGGCGGAGGATGCCCTCGACGGCGTCTCCTCGGCCGGGGCCGTCTTCCTGGGCTGGAACGCGCCGGCCAGCATCGGCGACTACCTGGCCGGGCCGAACCACGTGCTCCCCACCAACCGGACCGCCAGGTTCGCCAGCCCGCTCCGGGTGGACGACTTCCGCCGGCACCTTCATGCCGTGTCCCTGGACGGCGCCGCCCTCGACCTGCTCGGACCGGCGGTCGTGACCTTGGCGGAGACCGAGGGGCTCAGCGCCCACGCCCAGTCGGTCCGTGCCCGATGGGCCCGGTGACGGCGGTGGGCCCGGTGTCGATCCGGCCGGGTCTGGCCTCCCTGTCGGGCTACCACTCGCCCCAGGTCGACGTGGCCGTGCGCCTGAACACCAACGAGTCCCCGCTCCCCCCGCCACCGGAGTTCCGCGCCGCGCTCGCGGAGGCGTGCGGCGCCATCGCCTTCAACCGGTACCCGGACCGGGACGCGAGGGCGCTGCGGGAGACGATCGCCGCGCACCATGGGGTGGAGCCTTCCCAGGTGTTCTGTGCCAACGGGTCGAACGAGGTGCTCCAGTGCCTCCTCCTCGCGTACGGGGGACCGGACCGCACGGCCGCGCTTTTCGAGCCCACCTACACGCTCCATGGACACATCGCCCGGGTGACCGGTACCGCGGTGGCGGTCGGGCCGCGGGCGGCAGACTTCCGGCTGGACCTCCCCGCCGTCCGGCGCGTGCTGGCCGGCTCGTCACCTGTCGTCACGTTCCTGTGCTCTCCGAACAACCCGACGGGCGTGGTCGACACCCCCGAGGAGATCGAGGCCGTCGTCGACGCTGCCCCCGGGCTGGTGGTGGTGGACGAGGCCTACGGGCAGTTCGCCCGGACGTCGGGCCTCGACCTGCTGGCCGCCGGGGACGCGAGCGCGGAGCGCGTGGTCGTGGTGCGCACGTTCTCCAAGACCTGGTCGATGGCGGCGTTGCGCCTGGGCTATCTCGTCGCCTCCCCGGAGGTGGTGGCCGCCTGCGAGCTGGTCGCCCTGCCGTACCACCTGGACGCGCTCAAGCAGGCCGCCGGCACGATCGCCCTCCGCTTCGCGGCCGAGATGGCGGAACGGGTCGCCTTCGTCACCGAGGAGCGGGGACGCGTCGCCGCCCGCCTGGCCGCCCTTCCGGTCGAGACGTGGCCGTCGGAGGCCAACTTCATCCTGTTCCGGCCGGCCACCCGCCACGCCCAGCAGGTCTGGACGGATCTCGTGGAGCGCTCGGTGCTCGTCCGCGACTGCTCGACGTGGACAGGGACGCCGGGATGCCTGCGCGTCACGGTGGGCACGGCAGCGGAGAACGACGCGTTCCTGGACGCGCTGGAGAAGGTGCTGTGACCGCACAGGACGACGCCGGTCCAGGCGGCGGGAGGGCGGAGCCGGTAGGGGGCACCGGCGTTCCCGATGATCCCTCCGGGACCGCCCGGGTGGCGGAGATCACCCGGTCGACGAAGGAGACGGCGATCGACATCCGGGTCGACCTGGACGGTGCGGGCGTCGTGGAGGTGACCACCGGGCTCCCGTTCTTCGACCACATGGTGAGCCAGCTCGGCCGGCACGGTGGCTTCGACCTCTCGGTGCGGGCCACCGGGGACCTGGCCGTCGACGCACACCACACGGTCGAAGACGTCGGCATCTCCCTCGGGACGGTGCTCGCCCGGGCGTGGGGGGACAAGGCCGGCATCCGCCGGTTCGCGTCGATCTCGCTACCCCTGGACGAAGCCCTGATCGAGGTGGCGCTCGACCTGTCGGGCCGGCCGTTCCTCGTCTACGAGGTCGATCTCGGCCCGGACGCCCTCCCCCTCGGGACGCCCGGGTTCGACCCCCAGCTGGCCGAGGAGTTCTGGCGGGCCTTCGTCACGGCGGCAGGGGTCACGCTCCACCTCCGGCAGCGGTCGGGGAAGAACACTCATCACATCGTGGAGGCCACGTTCAAAGGGGTGGCCCGCGCGCTCCGGGACGCGCTGGTCCGCGAGGGGGACGCCATCCCGTCCACCAAGGGGCTGCTGTGATCGGGGCGGTGCGCCCGGTCCCCGGTGGCCCCGTCGCCGGCCCGGGAACGCTCCGGTGATCGCCGTGGTGGACTATGGCATCGGGAACCTCCGATCGGCCGAGAAGGCGCTCGAGCACCTCGGGGCGGAGGTGGCCCTGGTCACCGATCCCGACCTCGTCGCCGCCGCCGACGGCGTGGTCCTCCCCGGGGTGGGCGCCTTCGGACCGTGTGCCCGGGCTCTGCGCGCGCGGGGGCTCGAACCGGCGGTGCGGGACGCCGTCGACCGAGCTGTCCCGTTCCTCGGGATCTGCGTCGGCTACCAGTTGCTCTACGAGGGGTCCGAAGAGGATCCCTCCACACCGGGCCTCGGGGTCCTCCCCGGTGTGGTCCGTGCCCTCCCGCCAGGGGAGAAGCGGCCCCAGATGCAGTGGAACGTGATCACGCCGACGCGTCCCGGCGCTCTGTTGGCCGGCGTCGCCGAGCGGCCGTGGGTGTACTTCGTCCACTCGTTCGCGCCCGAGCTCACCGGGGACACCGTGGCCGTGTGCGACTACGGCGGCCCGATCGTCGCCGCCGCCGAGCGGGGGAGCCTGTGGGGAACCCAGTTCCACCCCGAGAAGTCGGGCACCACCGGTCTCGCCATCCTCGACACGTTCGTCACCGCCGTCGGAGTGGCGGGGCGGCGGGCATCTGGTGGCTCCGGTGTTCCTGGTGGCTCCGGTGTTCCTGGTGGCTCCGGTGTTCCTGGTGGCTCCGGTGTTCCTGGTGGCTCCGGTGTTCCTGGTGGCGGGGCGCGGACCGGCTGATGGACCTCTACCCGGCGATCGACCTGCGGGGTGGGCACGCGGTCCGCCTCCGCCAGGGAGACTTCTCCCGGGAGACCGACTACGGCGCTCCGCTTGCCCTCGCCCGGCGCTTCATCGACGCCGGAGCATCGTGGATCCACGTGGTCGACCTCGACGCGGCCCGCACCGGCGTGGCCGGGAACCGGGAGACGATCTTCGCCATCGCCGAGCTGGCGGGCGGCGCGGGCGCCTGCGTCCAGGCCGGCGGGGGGGTCCGGACAGAGGGGGATGTCGGTACCCTTCTCGACGGGGGAGTGGCCCGCGTCGTCCTCGGAACCGCCGCCGTCGAGGCCCCGGACCTGGTCGCACGGGTGGCGAGCCGGTACCCAGGGAAGGTTGCCGTTGGACTCGACTATCGGCGGGCGGACGGGCGCAGCGAGGTGGCGGTACGCGGGTGGGAGGCGGGCAGCGGGCGCAGCGTGACAGACCTCCTCGACGAGCTCCGCCCTCTCGAGCTGGGAGCGGTCGTCGTGACCGCCATCGAGCGCGACGGGACCCTCGAGGGTCCCGAGATCGACGGGCTGGTGGAGGTGCTGAGAACCACGAGCCTCCCGGTCGTCGCCTCCGGCGGTGTCGCCACGGTGGCGCACCTGACGGCGCTGGCGCACCTCGCCGTCGGGGCGGGGGACGGCGTACGCCGGCTGGCCGGAGCCATCACCGGCAAGGCGCTCGCCGACGGCCGGGTGACGATCGAAGAGGCGTTGGCCGCGTGCACAGCGTCCGGGTGATCCCCTGCCTCGACGTCGATCGGGGCCGCGTGGTGAAAGGCGTGCGGTTCGTGGACCTCTTCGACGCCGGCGATCCCGTGGAGCTGGCCGCCCGGTACGACGCGGCGGGCGCCGACGAGCTGGTGTTCCTGGACATCACCGCCTCGGCCGAGGGACGCAGGACGATGGTCTCGGTCGTCCAGCGGACCGCCGAGCGCGTCTTCATCCCCTTCACCGTCGGTGGAGGCGTCCGCTCCGGGGACGATGCCCGACGCCTGCTCAGGGCGGGTGCGGACAAGGTCGGCGTCAACACGGCAGCCGTCGAGCGCCCGGAGCTCGTCGGCGAGCTGGCCGGGGAGTTCGGGGCCCAGTGTGTCGTCGTCTCGGTCGACGCCCGGCGCCGGTCAGCCGGATCGGCGGTGGGCTGGGAGGTCGTGGTCCACGGTGGCCGGACCCGGACCGGTCTGGACGTGCTCGAGTGGGTCGACCGGGCGTGCGGGCTCGGTGCCGGGGAGATCCTCCTCACCTCGATGGACCGTGACGGGACGCGGCTCGGGTTCGACCTGGAGCTGACCCGGGCGGTGAGCGACCGGTCCCCGGTTCCCGTCGTGGCTTCCGGTGGGGTCGGGACGCTCGACCACCTCGTCGACGGGGCGCTGGTCGGCAGGGCGGACGCCGTGCTCGCCGCGTCCATCTTCCACCTGGGCGAGCACACGATCGGCGAGGCGAAGGAGTCGCTGGCCCGGGCCGGGATCTCGGTCCGGCCGGTGTGAGGAGGTGCTGGCCGGCGCTGGGAGCGGAACGACCGGTAGGCGCCCTGCGGTAGCCTCAGGGGGTGCCTCCCGAAGACCGAGCCGGAGCCGGCGACCAGCGGTCGGACGGCGCAGGAGCGCCCGACCGGGAGCCGGCTGCCCGTCCGACAGGGCGCCCTGTCTCCAAGCAGTCCATCACGGTGCTGGCCGATCGGGTCCTGGTCCAGGTGACCCAGACGGAGGGCGAGCGCCGGTCGCGTTCGGGGATCCTCATCCCCGCCACGGCCCAGGTGTCCCGGCGGCTGGCATGGGCCGAGGCGGTGGCCATCGGTCCGCATGTGCGGGCGGTGAAGGTTGGCGACAAGGTCCTGTTCAACCCCGAGGACCGGTTCGAGGTCGAGGTGCAAGGTGAGGAGTTCGTCATCCTTCGTGAGCGGGACATCCACGCCGTGGCGTCGGATCGGATCGACGGCGGCACCGGCCTGTACCTGTGAGCGCGCGGGAGCCGGGACGGTCGGGTGCTCGGGGGATGGGTGTGGGGCGGGCGCGGGTCAGCGGAAGACGACGTGAGCGAGGTCGGGACGATGGGTGAGGCAGGGACGGTGATCGAGGTGGGGACGGAGTTCGTCGCGACGCCGATCCAGGCCGGCGACGAGGAGCTGGCCCGTGTGGCCTACAACGCCGACGGGCTCGTGCCCGCCATCGTGCAGCGGCGGGGTGACGGGAAGGTGCTCATGCTCGCCTGGATGAACGAGACGTCCCTCCGCCGGACGCTCGAGACCGGCCGGACGTGGTTCTGGAGCCGGAGCCGGCAGGAGCTCTGGTGCAAGGGCGAGACGTCCGGTGACCGGCAGTGGGTGCGCGAGGTCAGCTACGACTGCGACGGAGACACGTTGCTCGTGCTCGTGGACCAGGAGGGCCGTGGCGCTTGCCACACCGGGAACGTGAGTTGCTTCTACCGGTCGTTCGGCGGGCAGGCCGGTCCGGCAACGTCGTGACCGGCGGCGGCTGCCCGGAGCTGGATCGGGACGGGTTCCATCAGCTGGCTGCCCGCCACCGCATCGTCCCGGTATGGCGGGAGCTGGTGGCCGACACGATCACCCCGGTGGCCGCGTTCCTCACCCTGGTGGGAGCCGGGGACCGCTCGGGGTTCCTGTTGGAGTCGGTCGAAGGGGGTGAGCGTTGGGGCAGGTACTCCTTCGTGGGGAGGAACCCGCTGGCCGTGGTGACCGCGTCCGGCGGCCGCGTGACCACCGAAGGGTCGCTCGACCTCGGTCCGTTGGTCGAGCGCGCCTCGGGACCGGGCATCCTGGCCGCGCTGGAGTCGATCCTGGCCGAGATGACGGCCCCGGTCCTGGCTGGTCTCCCGCCCCTCCACTCCGGGCTGGTGGGCTATCTGGGCTACGACGTCGTCCGCGAGGTGGAGCACCTGGGGCCGCCGCCTCCCGACGACCAGGGTCATCCGGACGCCGTCGTGACCGTCATCGGGCAGCTGGCGGCGTTCGACCACTGGCGCCAACGGGTCGTCCTGGTGGACAACGTAGCCGTCGACCCGAGCTGGAACAGCGACGATCTCGACCGGGCCTTCGCGGCCGCCGCCGCCCGGCTCGACGATCTGGAGCGGGACTGCTTCCGCCCGCCCGGCCCGCTCGCCGTCCGGAGCCCCCCTCACCACGGCCTCCCGGAGGACGTGTCCCACACGATGACGGCCGGCGCCTACCGGGGAGCGGTGGCAGCGGCCAAGGAGCACATCACCGCCGGAGACATCTTCCAGGTGGTGCTGTCGCGCCGGTTCGACGTGGAGCGCCTGGGCGTGGACCCCTTCGAGGTGTACCGGGTGCTGCGGCTCGTCAACCCCAGCCCCTACCTGTACTTCCTCCGCCTCCCGGCCGTGACCGTGGTCGGAGCATCGCCCGAGCCGATGGTCCGGGTTCGTGACGGCGTGGTCGTCTCCCGGCCGATCGCCGGCTCGCGTCCCCGGGGAGCCGGCGACGAGCTCGACCGGCTGATGGAGGCGGAGCTGGTGGAGGACCCCAAGGAGCGGGCCGAGCACGTGATGCTGGTGGACCTGGCCCGCAACGACGTGGGTCGCGTCGCAGCCTTCGGGACCGAGCGGGTCGACGAGCTCATGGTCGTGGAGCGCTACAGCCATATCATGCACCTCACGTCCCAGGTCTCCGGTCGCCTGGCGCCGGGGAAAGGTCCCGTCGACGTCCTGCGAGCCACGCTCCCGGCAGGAACGCTGTCCGGGGCGCCCAAGGTGCGGGCGATGGAGATCATCGACGATCTGGAGGTGACCAAGCGGGGGATCTACGGCGGGATCGTCGGCTACATCGACTTCTCGGGCAACCTCGACACGGCGATCGCCATCCGCACGATGACCACGACGCCGGACGGACGGGCGTCGGTGCAGGCCGGGGCCGGGATCGTTGCCGACAGCGATCCGGTCCGGGAGTACGAGGAGTGTGCCCACAAGGCCGCGGCATTGCTCGATGCCGTGGCCCGAGCCCGTCAGATGGCCGAGTTGGCCGGGCGGGCGGTCGGTGGCACCGACACGGTGACCGAGGAGGCACGAGGAACCGGGACGGCCGGGTGGACAGCCGAGGTCGCGAACCGTGACTGAGCGGGGCACCGGTAGTGCCGCCTCGGCCGGTTCCGGCTACGAGGCGATGCTGGCGGGGTGCGCCCGTGTCGAGCTGGCCCGGGACGTGCTGGAGGTGTCCGGGCCCGACGCCGGGACGTTCCTCCAGGGCCAGTGCAGCCAGGACGTGCTGGCCATACCGGAGGGAGCGTGCGCCGACGCACTGCTCCTCGCACCCGACGGCAGGATCGACGCCCTGGTGCGGGTGACGCACCAACCCGGACCGGTCTACCTCGTCGACGTGGAGGGTGGCTACGGCGAGCAGGTGCGCCAGAGGCTCCAGCGGTTCCTGATCCGCACGGCGGCCCGCGTCACCCCGCTTCCGTGGGCGTCGGTGGGCTTCCGGGGACCCGAGGCGATCGAGGTCGGGACGGTGCGGGCGGGCGGGCCCGGGTCGGACGAGCCCGGAGCGGTCGTCCTCCCGGTGCACTGGGGATCCATGGTCGGGGTCGACGTCCTGGGCCCGCCGGCTCACGTGGCGTCGTTCGACCCGGGCGCCGCCGTCGTCGTGGCGACCCCGGCCGAAGTGGAGGCAGTCCGCATCGCTTCGGGCATCCCCCGCATGGGCGCCGAGATCACCGACCGTTCGATCCCCGCCGAGCTCGGGCTCGTGGCCCGGACCGTGTCGTTCACGAAAGGGTGCTATCTGGGGCAGGAGCTCGTGGCGCGGATCGACGCTCGTGGGTCGAACGTGCCCAAGCGTCTCGTCGTCCTGAGGATCGACACGCTCGCCGGCGGCCGAGCCGTCGCTTCCGGCACATCGGGTGCGTCATCTCCTCCGCCCCCGGGAGCGGTCATCAAGACGGGGACGGCGGGAGAGGAACGGGGGGTGGTGACCTCGTCGCAGCCCGTACCCGGGACGTCCTCGGCCGTCGCGCTCGGTCTCCTGCACCGCCGGGTGACCACCCCCGCACCAGTGGTCGTCGAGTGGCGGGACGGCGAGGTGGTCCGGAGCGTTCCCGCCCGAGCCACCGATCTGCCCGACGCGTGACCGGATCGGTGCGCCGTCCGGTACCGGACGGTCCGCCACCGCCCGGTAGGCTGGCCGGCAATGCCCGCGTACCTGCCCGCCATCCTGGCGTCCCACCGCGCCATGGCGACGGCCGACACCCGGTCGCGAACAGCGTTGGAGGCGGCGGTGGCGGGCCTGGCACCGGCACGGGGGTTCCGCCGGGCGATCGCGACCCGGTCCCTGGCCGAGGGCATCGCAGTGATCGCCGAGGTGAAGCGACGCTCGCCGTCGAAGGGCGTGCTCGATCCCGGGCTGGACCCGGCCCAGGTCGCACCGGCCTACGAGGCCGGCGGCGCCACCTGCCTGTCGGTGCTGACCGACCGTGAGTTCTTCGGGGGGTCCCCCGACGACCTGCGGGCCGCCAGGGAGGCGTGCAGCGTGCCGGTGCTCCGGAAGGACTTCACGGTCACGCCGGCGGACGTCTACGACGCCCGGGCCATGGGGGCGGATGCCGTCCTGCTCATCGTGGCCGCGCTGGACGAACCGCTCCTCCGGCAGTGCCTGGAGGTGGCCGGAGAGATCGGGATCGACGCCCTGGTCGAGGTCCACTCGGCACGGGAGCTGGACGCGGCGCTGTCGGCAGGGGCCACCCTGGTCGGGGTGAACCAACGGGACCTGGAGACCTTCGAGGTCGACCGGGACCTGGCACGGGAGCTCCGGGGCGCCATCCCCAGCCACGTCGTCACGGTGGCGGAGTCCGGCATCCGGGACGAGTCCGACGTGGCCGCCCTGCGAGCGGTCGGCTTCGACGCCGTGCTCGTCGGTGAGACCTTCGTCCGCTCGGCCGACCGGGCCGTCGCCGTCGCCGATCTCGTGGAGGCAGGTCGGGGTCGGCGGGAGCCGGTGACGGCCTCATCGGTGGCAGTCGAGCCGGGGTCTTTCGACGGTGTGCGGAGGACCCCGTGACCGCTGGCATGCCGGACGGGGTATCCGGGGGCGGCGAGGGCGTCGTCGTGAAGATCTGCGGGATCACCAGCGCCACGGACGCCCTTCTGGCCGTGGGGATGGGCGCCGATGCCGTCGGGTTCATCTTTGCCCCGTCCCCGCGCCAGATGGCGCCCGGCGCCGTCGCCGACATCGTCAAGGTGCTCCCGCACGGGATCCTGGCCGTCGGCGTGTTCCGCGACGAGGCGCCTCGGCGGGTGGTGGAGATCACCCACCAGGCCAGGCTCCATGCCGTTCAGCTCCACGGCCGGGAGTCGGCCGAGGACACGCGGTGGATCCGCGACCGGGTCGGGACGACGATCAAGGCGTTTCCCGCCGGTCACCCCGCTGTCGAGCGGTTCGAGAACTACGGCGCCGACTACCTCCTCATCGACGGGGCCAACCCGGGGTCGGGCGAGGTCTTCGACTGGCGACTGGCGGAAGGCGTCGCCAACCCCGGGCGGCTCATCGTCTCGGGTGGGCTCGGGCCCGCCAACGTCGGGCAGGCGATCCGGCGGCTCCGGCCGTGGGGCGTCGACGTGGCGAGCGGGGTCGAGTCGTCGCCCGGCGTGAAGGACCCGGGGAAGCTCCGCGACTTCCTGGCTGCCGCTCGTGAGGCCAGCGCGGCGCTGGCAGGGGCGGGCGGGACGACGCCGGCCGCTGACAGTGCGCTCGGGGGACACCGGCGCGCCGAGCTGTTCGACTGGCAGCGCGAGTGACGGCCCGGCCACGGGATCCGGGCCCGACCATGGGTGATCCGGGCCCGACCGGCAGGTTTGGGGAGTTCGGCGGACGGTTCGTCCCGGAATCGCTGGTTGCCGCCTGTGAGGAGCTGGAGCACGCCTTCCGCCAGGCGTGGGCCGATCCGTCGTTCCACCACGCCTTCGAGGCGTTGCTGGCCAGCTACGGAGGGCGGCCTACCCCGGTGACCGAATGCACGCGGCTCTCCGAGGAGCTCGGCGTCCGGCTGCTGTTGAAGCGCGAGGACCTGGCGCACACAGGCTCGCACAAGCTCAACAACGTCATCGGACAGGCCATGGTGGCCCAGCGGATGGGTAAGCGGCGGCTCATCGCCGAGACCGGGGCCGGACAGCACGGCGTGGCCACCGCGACCGCGGCAGCCCTCTTCGGGATGGAGTGCGTGGTCTACATGGGCGCGCTCGATACCGAGCGCCAGGCGCTCAACGTCTTCCGCATGGAGCTGCTGGGGGCAGAGGTGCGCGCGGTTCACAGTGGTGCCCGGACGCTGAAGGACGCGGTCAACGAGGCCATGCGGGAGTGGGTGGCCACGGTGGGCGATACCCACTACTGCCTGGGCTCGGTCATGGGCCCCCACCCCTACCCGTGGATGGTCCGGGAGCTCCAGCGGATCGTCGGTGACGAGGCGCGCGTCCAGTGCCGGTCCATCCTCGACGGCAGCGACCCCGACCTCGTCGTGGCATGCGTCGGCGGTGGCTCCAATGCTGCCGGGACGTTCGCCGGGTTCGCCGATGCCACGGCATCCCAGCTGGTCGGCGTCGAGGCCTACGGCGGGGCCGCACTGACCGTGGGAGTGCCCGGAGTGCTGCACGGCATGCGGTCCGCGCTCCTCCAGGACGAAGCCGGGCAGATCCGGGAGGCCGAGTCGATCTCGGCCGGGCTGGACTACCCGGGGATCGGCCCCGAGCATGCCCACCTGGCGGCCATCGGACGGGCCCGGTACGTGACGGCGGGCGACGCCGAGGTGCTCGATGCGTTCCAGCGGCTGTCCCGCGCCGAAGGCATCATCCCGGCGCTCGAGTCCGCCCATGCCATCGCCTGGGTCCTGGCGCAGGCGGGCAAGGAGATCCCCGACGGATCGACCGTCCTCGTGACCTTGTCGGGTCGGGGGGACAAGGACGTCGCCCAGGTGCGCGACCTCCTCGGGGCGAGGGCGGGGACGGGGGAGCGGGTGTGAGCCCGCCGCCACCGGTCGCGGGGGTGCTGGCCGACCACCTGCGACGGCGGCGGGACGACGGAGCGAAGCTCCTGGTCCCCTACGTGACGGCCGGGATGCAGGACGACTGGCTGACCGTGGCCGAGGCCGTGGCCGCGTCGGGTGCCGACGCGCTCGAGGTCGGCCTCCCGTTCTCGGACCCGATGATCGACGGTCCGGTCATCCAGGCGGCATCGCTCCGTGCGCTCCAGCGCGGCACCACCCCCCGGCGGGTCCTCGCCGACCTCGCCCTGGCGGACCTGGGCGTGCCGATCGTGGTGATGACGTACTACAACCTGATCCTGCGGATGGGGCACCGGCGCATGGCCAGCCTGCTCGCCGAGAGCGGCGTTACCGGCGCCATCGTGCCCGATCTCCCGCTGGAGGAGGTCGGGCCATGGGCGACGGCGGCCGACGAGGCAGGGGTGGCCACGGTCATGCTGGTGGCACCCTCTACCGGGAGCGAGCGCATGGGCCGGATCATCGAGCGGTCGCGGGGCTTCGTCTACGGGATCGGCCGGATGGGCGTGACGGGCGAGCGGGCGGCCGTGGCGGCGTCGGCGGCGCTGGTGGCGGGGGCGGCGAAGGCCCGCACCGACCTCCCGGTGTGCGTGGGGATCGGGGTCTCCACGCCCGAGCAGGCAGCCGAGGTCTGCCGGGTGGCCGACGGCGTCATCGTCGGGTCGGCGCTCGTGCGGCGGCTCCTCGACGGCGCCGGCCCCGACGGAGCCGCCGCCTTCACGGCATCGCTGCGCCGGGGAATCGACGGGGGCTGAAGAGGACGGACGTCCTTGGGGCCTTACGCCCTACGCCAGTGGGATGCCTCCCGCCCCTGGCGGCGTCGCCGCCGGAGGCGCGTCACCGGTGGTGGAGCTGGCAGCGCCGTCGCGCCGGGTCACGCGCCGGGTCGAGGCGAAGATGGGCGAGACGACGGCTGTCAGGAGCAGCACACCGCCCACGACGGCGAAGAACACGCCGTTGGCGGTGACGTAGCCCCAGGACGTGAAGAACGGTGTCGGGCCGAGGGCGACAACGAGCCCGAATGCCAACAGGATCACGCCGAAGACGGCCATCGTGCCCTTGGCGGCGTCGGGGAACGCGCCCCCGGCGAGGACGATGACACCGACGACGAGATCGACGAGGGCGGACAGTGTCGTGAACCCCATCCCCGCGACCATGACGTGCGTGGCGGCGAGATCCCTGAAGTGGAAGCCCGTCCGGCTCAGGGCAACGCCCCCCAGCACCACGAGGAGCAGGCCGGCCACGATGGCGACGAGCTGTGCCGGGCTCCACGCGCTCCGCACCACCTCGCGCTGGGTGACGCCTTCTTCGACCACGCTCTGGCGATAGCGAGCCATGATGCCTCCTGGTTCGTCGTTGGTCGGGCGCACTGCCCCACCTGCCCCTTCGGGCGCCGGTCACCTACCCGCCACGGGACCCGTGCAAACCTGGCGAGCGGCGGGAGGGCGGCGTTCCCGGACCTGCCGGACGGGTCTCGGGGTGCCGCCCGGTGGGGACCCGGGTCAGGCAGCGGCGCTGGGCGCGCCCAACGCGTCCTCGTCGACCAGCCACAGCACCCGGGGAGCGGTGACCCGGCTGGCGGGCAGGTCGTCGCCGCCGCGCACGCGAGCCAGGGCGTCGCGCTTCGAGGCGCCACTCACCGTGAAGATGACGAGATCGGCCCGGGCGATGGCGGGAAGGGTGAGCGTGAGGCGGGGGTGGGGGTTGACCCCGTGGGGGTCGGTGTTGACGACGACCAGCGTCGCCGGGTCGGTGATGGCGGCACCGTCCGAGTCGGGGAACAGGGAGGCGCAATGCCCGTCGGGTCCGAGACCGAGGTGGACGATGCCGAGCGTCGAAAGGTCGGCGAGGAGCTGCTGGTAGGCGGCGGCCGCCTGCTCCGGGGGCCCGGACTCGTACATGGGGTGGACGGGACCGGTCGCTCCGATCCGATCGAGGAGGGACTCGCGGCCCAGCCGGTAGTTGGAGTCGGGGTCGTCGGGGGGCACGCAGCGCTCGTCGCCCCAGTAGATCTCCACGTCGGACCAGGCCGGTCCCGCCACCCTGGCGCGTCCGGCATCGGGGCCGCCCTCGCCGGCGCCTCGTCCGGACGGGGTCGTGGTGCTGGCGAGTGCCTGGTAGGCGAGCCGGGCCGTCGGCCCCCCCGACAGGAAGAGCGGGTAGAGCCGACCGTGGCCGGCCCGGGCGCCGAGCTCCTCTGCGACGACCGTGGCGAAGGCCTCGGCTACCGACGGCACCACCTGGAAGGTGACGCTCATCCCCGCGGCGCCCCCCCGGGGCTCAGCGCCTCGGCCTTGGTGGCCAACGTCTGCATCAGCTCGTCGAACGAGGCGGCGAAGGATGCCACCCCTTCGGCCTCGAGGGTGTTCGCCACGTCGCCCAGGTCCACGCCGGCGTCGGCCAGCCCGGCCAGGACGGCGTGGGTGTGGTCGGGATCGGCGTCGACCGTCCGTGCCACCGTGCCGTGGTCCAAGAACGCGTCCACCGTGGCGTCGGGCATGGTGTTGACGGTGTCGGGACCGATCAAGGTGTCGACGTAGGCCAGGTCGGAATAGGCGGGGTTCTTCGTGGATGTGGACGCCCACAGGGGCCGCTGCACGCGGGCACCGAGGGCTGTCAGCCGATCCCAGCGCGGTCCGGAGAACTGCTTCGTGAACAGCTCGTAGGCGGATCGGGCCTGCGCCACGGCCGCCTGCCCCTTCAGCGCCGCCAGGGCGTCGCGGTCGCCGGCACCGCGCTCGATCAAGGTGTCGAGCCGCCGGTCCACCTCCGTGTCGACCCGGCTCACGAAGAACGACGCCACGCTGGCGACGCCGGACAGGTCGGTCGCCCCACCGGCGGCGTAGGCCTCGAGCCCGGAGAGGTACGCCTCGATGACGTCCCGGTACCGGTCGAGGCTGAAGATCAGTGTGACGTTGATGCTCCGTCCCTCGGTGATCATCTGGCGGATCGCCGGGACCCCCTCGGTGGTGGCGGGGATCTTCACGAGGACGTTGGGGCCGGCGACGCGCTCGTGGAGGCCGCGGGCGGCCGTGATCGTTCCCGTCGTGTCGTGGGCCAGTGACGGGGCGACCTCGACCGAGACGAACCCGTCGGCCCCCTCGGACGCCGCGTGCACGGGTGCGAGGAGCTCCGAGGCGCGGTCGATGTCGGCGATCACCAACTCCCAGTAGGCGTCTTCGACCGTGGAGTGGCCGATGAGGGAGGAGAACTGGGCGTCGTAGGTGTCCTGCCCCTCGATGGCCTTGGCGAAGATCGTCGGGTTGGAGGTCACGCCCCGGATACCGCGACCGATGAGGTCGGCCAGGGTGCCGTCTTCGAGCCAGTCCCTCCGGAGGTTGTCGAGCCAGGGGCTCTGGCCCTGGAGCCGGTAGAGGTCGTCGAGCCTGGTCATGGCGTGGTCCTGCCTTTCGTGGAGGGTCCGGCGCCCACCGGGGTGCCGGGTGTCGTCGATGGTCGTCCCGGGGCGATGCCGGTCCGGCCCCCGCCGGGGAGCCGGCCGAGGGTGGCGGTCCTCTGCCGGGTCATGACTGACCGAGCTCGGCGAGCAGCTGGCGCGCCCGGGAGGCGACGGCCTCGGGGTCGAAGCCGAACTCCTTCATGTTGCGTGCGCCGGGCGCCGACGCCCCGAAGCGGTCGATCGACACCGAGGCGTCCGCGTACCGCTCCCACCCGAAGGAGCTGGCGGCCTCGACCGAGAGGCGTGGGATCCCCGGCGGCAGGACGCTGGCCCGGTGCGCCTCGGGGGCTGCGGCGAAGAGGTCCCAGGACGGGAGGGACACCACGGTGGCGGCTGTCCCCGTCCGGGCCAGGAGGTCAGCGGCAGCGAGGCAGACCGACACCTCGCTTCCGGTGCCGATGAGCACGATGTCACCGTGCACCGCCTCCCCGGTGGCGTCGCGCAGCACGTAGCCGCCGAGGGGGACGCCGGTCGGCGACCGCTCGGCGGTTCCGGGCAGGACCGGCAGCTTCTGGCGGGAGAGGACGAGGGCCGTGGGCCCGGGAGAGTCGACGGCGATCCGCCACGCCTGGGCGGTCTCGTTGGCGTCGGCGGGTCGGAGCAATCGCAGCCCGGGCATGGCCCGGAAGGAGGCGAGATGCTCCACCGGTTGGTGCGTGGGCCCGTCCTCACCGAGCCCGATGGAGTCGTGGGTCCAGAAGTAGACGACGTGCACGTCCGACAGCGCGGCGACGCGCACCGCGCCCCGCATGTAGTCGCTGAAGACGAAGAAGGTCCCGCCCACGGGGAGGACACCGCCGTGGGCGGCCATACCGGTCATGATCCCCGCCATCCCGTGCTCCCGGATGCCGTAGTGCACCTGGTCGCCTGCCGGGCTGCCGGCCTCCTGGACGGTGCCGGAGGCCAGGAGCACGCCGGTGTTCCCGGTGAGGTCGGCGCTCCCGGGCAGGAGCGACGGAACGACCTCGGCCGTGGCGTCCAGGCACACCTTGATGGCTGCCCGGGTGGCGATCGGCTCGTCGTCGGGCGAGAACGTGGGGAGCTTCGTCTCCCACCCGGGGATCCCGGTTCCCCTCTGGACGGCGTCCCACAGGGACCGGTCTCCCTGCCAGGCGTCGAGACGCTGCTCCCAGGCCCGTCGGTAACGCTGACCCCGGGGGATGGTGGCGCGGTAGAGCTCGAGCACGTCGTCTGGCACGTAGAACGACTGGTCGGTGGGGAGCCCGAGGATCGACTTCGTGAGGGCGATCTCCTCATCGGAGAACGGGTCGCCGTGCGCCTTCGCCGTGTCGGTCAGGTGGGGTGAGGGATAGCCGATGTGGCTCCGGAGGATGATGAGCGACGGGCGGTCCTCGACGGCGATCGCTCTCCGAAGGGCACCTTCGAGTGCGTCGAGGTCGTTTGCCACCTCGCCGACGGGGTCGACGTCCCACCCGTACGCCCGGAAGCGGCCGGCCACGTCGTCGGAGTAGGACAGCTCGGTCGGCCCGTCGATGGTGATGTGGTTGTCGTCGTAGACGGCGACGAGCCGCCCGAGCCCAAGATGGCCGGCAAGGGAGGCGGCCTCGTGGGAGATGCCCTCCTCCAGGCAGCCGTCGCCGGCGATGACAAAGGTGTGGTGATCGCAGATCTCCGGGTCGAAGCGGGCCCGGAGCCAGCGTTCGGCCAGCGCCATGCCGACGGCGTCGGCCACCCCCTGACCGAGAGGGCCGGTCGTCACCTCGATCCCAGGGGCGGCTCCGCGTTCGGGGTGGCCCGGCGTGCGGCTACCCCACTGGCGGAACTGGCGGATGTCGTCGAGGGTGAGCCCGTAGCCCGTCAGGTACAGCATGGAGTAGAGCAGGATCGAGGCGTGCCCGTTGGAGAGAACGAAACGGTCACGGTCCGGCCAGTCCGGCGCGGAGGGGTCGTGGTGCATTACCCGCGTGAAGAGGACATGGGCGAGCGGGGCGAGTGCCATGGCGGTGCCGGGGTGGCCACTGTTGGCGGCGCGGGGCGCGTCCATGGCGAGGCCGCGGATCACGTCGACGCCGCGCTGCTCGAGCTCGGCGGTGCCGAGATCTGGCGGAGTGGGTGGTTCGGAGGTCATTGTCGTCACCCTACCGGCACCAGGGTGCTGAGGGTGGACCGGCGCCGGCGCTGATCCTGGCTGGTCGGCTCCCGGCCGTGCCCCTACCGGAGGCCGAAGCGGATGTCCAGGCTGCGGAGATAGGTGTGGAGCCCTGCGTCCTGGACCGGGAGGAAGTACGCGGCCCGGCCCGATGTGTTGTGGTGGCTGTGCCACCGGCCAGGTGGGGTGACGAACGCGCCGCCGGGCTCCCAGTCGACCCGGATCGGGTCGACGATCCTCCCACCGGCGTCGAGCTCGTCGCCGACCAGTGAGTAGCAGCCGCCTGCACAGGCGACCACGAGGTCGAGGGCGACGCTTTGGTGCCGGTGGGGCCGTTGTTCGGCACCGGCTGGCAGCACGCCGTACATGGCCCACAACGTGTGGGTCACGGTGCGCGACGACCGCTGGGCGGTGTTGGCGAGTAGCACGGCGATCCTGCTCCTGGTGGAGGCGTCCGGGTCGGCCAGCGCTGCGTCCAGGTGGGTGCGGATCGTCGCCGCCGGGTGGTGGGTGGGACGGAACCGGGGCTCGTGGGGACGCGCTCCCAGGTACCGAAGGAGCGGTGCGTCGGTGACGCGGTAGAGCACGGCACCGTCGGCCCCCGCCCCGCCGCCGGCGGTGTGCACGTCCACCCCGTCGTCGGCGGTGTGCACCGTGGTGCAGCCGGCCGGGAGGACGAGGACGTCCCCCGGTCCCCAGGGGATCGTCCCTGTGGACTGGTCGTCGGCGCCCCGTTCGGACGTGAAGACGCTGCGACCCGATCCCTGCAGGCAGAAGTAGAGCTCGCTCGTGGCGTCGGGGGCGGTCGCCACCATCTCGCCGGGACGGAGGACCACGAACGACGCCAGGAGCCCCGGGCTCGTCGCCGTGTAGGGGACCCGGAGCTCGGCGGAGAGGTCGAGCGGCACGATCCGGGTCGGTCCGTCCTCGTGGAGCGAGGCCGGGAACGATCGGACGAGAACCGCGCTGGTGAGGCCGCTCCCGACGGGGTCGGCGGCCCGGGAGTACTCGTGGAACTCGGCGTCCCCGGTCCAATCCTCCTCGGCAGTCCCGACGCCGAGGGAGCCGGTGTCAGGAACGTCGGGAGCGGCGGCGCCGGGCGTGCCGGTGGCCGTGAGGTGGCCGGTGTCGGTGGGGTGCATTCCCCCAGTATCGACGACGGACACGGGGTAGCGTCCTGCGGGTGTCCGATCCCCGTATCCAGGTGCCCCCGAACTGCGAGCTGACACTCGGGATGGTGTGCATCGACCACGACGTGCCCGGACGTACCTCGTGGTCGATGCGAGCCGACGAGCGTTTCGCCAACCCCGCGGGGATCGTCCAGGGCGGCATCGTGTCGGCCTTCGCCGATTCGGCCATGGGTGCGGCCACGGTCACGTTCGCCAATGCCTCGGGTCGACGGGTCTTCACCGCCAACGTGGAGATGAAGGTGTCGTTCCTGGCCCCGACCAGGGTGGGGAGCCGGCTCACCTGTGATGCCTCCGTGGTCTCGGGCGGGTCGCGGGTGGCCTTCGCCGAGGCGGAGGTCCGGGACGACGCCGGCCGGATCGTGGCCCGTGCCAGCTCGACCTACGTGTTGACCCCGCGCCAGTAGTCAGGGCCGGGATCGCCCCTGTCCAGGAGCGTCCCTATAGTGTGCGGGCACGGGCGCCCTGCATCGCCGGGCCCAGAGGACCCAGACCCAGCGGGCCCAGAGCCAGCGGGCCCAGAGCCAGAGGACCCAGAGGAGAAGCGTGTTCAGACGCCGCCGAGACAACCGACAGGGAGGGCGCACGAGCCGGTTCGGCGTCCTCGGAGGCGACACCGTGGACCTGGTGGTCGCCTACGTGAAGCAGGAGACCCTCGAGCCGCTGCGGGGACTGGGACGCTTCGTGGTCTTCGGGGCGGCCGGTTCAGTGGCCCTCGCCACCGGGTTCGTGCTGGGAGAGATCGGGTTGCTGCGCGTGCTGCAGGGCGAGACGGGCGGGACGTTCTCGGGGAACCTGTCCTGGCTTCCCTACGTGCTCACGGCGGTGGTCGGGGTCGGTGTCGCTGGTGGATCGGCGGTGGCGATCGGCAAGGGCCAGGCGCGCCGGACCCTACGACGTGACGAGGAGGCGAAGTGAGCGAGCAACCGGCCCGGATCACCAGGGAGGACGTCGAAGCCCGCTTCCGTGCGATCCAGGGCGAGGTGGGCACGGAACTGGAGTCGGCTCGCCCCCGTCTGGTGACGATCGGGGCGGCGACGCTGGTCGTGATCGTGGCCGCGGCGTTCCTGGCCGGCCGCCGCCGGGGCCGGAGGCGCTCGGCAGTGATCGAAGTGCGCCGGATCTGACCCGGTGGGCCCCTTGATGGACAGGGTGATCAGGACGGGTTTCCGTCGTGGCCTGCGCGGAGGCGACCCGCTCTGGCTCGTCCTCGGGGCGTCGGCGTGGATGGTCCGCCGAGCCCGCCGGTCGCGCCACGAGGTGGTGTACCGGACCCGGGCCGAACCGGGGGACCGCCTGGAGATCTCCCTCCGGTCGCCGTCGACGGCCGGAACGCGCCGCGAGAGACGGCGCGTTCGTGCCTGACGGGGCGGTGGCCGCGGACACGTCCGAGCGCACCCGACGGGAGCAGATCGCGCCCGGGCCGGCTGGCCGATGAGCGGGACGCCATCGGGCGACCGGTCGGTGCTGGCCGCCGGTGAGCGGGTACTGCTGATCGACGCCAAGGACCGCCGTTACCTGCTCACGTTGCGGGCCGGCGTCTCCTTCCACACCCACATGGGCATCGTCGCCCACGACGACGTCATCGGCGCGGTGGAGGGGTCAACGGTCAACGGGAGCACGGGTCGCCGGTTCGTGGTGGTCCGACCGACGCTCGCCGACCTCGTGCTCAAGATGCCGCGTGGCGCGCAGGTCATCTACCCCAAGGACCTGGCGGCGATGGTGCTGGCGGCCGACATCGCCCCGGGTGACCGGGTGCTCGAAGCGGGAGTGGGCTCAGGGGCGCTGTCCATGGCCCTGCTCCGCGCCGGGGCCAGCGTCGTCGGCTACGAGCTTCGCCCGGACTTCGCCGAGCGGGCCGAAGAGAACGTGCGCACCTCATCGGGGCCCGACGCGCCCTACCGGGTCGAGATCCGGAGCGCCTACGAGCCGTTCGACGAGCACGGCCTCGACCGCATCATGCTCGACCTCCCCGAGCCCTGGCAGGTGATCCCCCATGCGTGCCATGCCCTCCGGCCCGGGGGCTTCCTCTGCGCCTACCTCCCGACCATCAACCAGACGGCGCAGCTGCGCGCCGCACTCGACGCCAGTGCGTTCGGCATGGCCGAGACGATCGAGGTGCTCCGCCGGACCTGGCACGTCACGGACCGGTCGGTGCGTCCCGACCACCGGATGGTCGGGCACACCGGGTTCATCACCACGGCCCGTCTGCTCGTTCCCGCCGGTCCCGCCCATGGCGGTCCGGGGGAGGGCGGCGCGGGGCCCTGACACCCGCCGACGGCGTCCCGCTGGGCGGGTGGTCGGCGCAGGGCTGTGCGACGAGCCGGGCGGGCGCGCGAACCAGTCCCGCTCGACGAATCAGTCCCGCTCGATGAAGATGCACTCCCCGGGGCACTCCTCGGACGCCTCGACGGCGGCGTCTTCCAGATCGGCCGGCACGACGGCCATGCCCGCGGAGCCGCCCGGGTCGTCCATCACCTCGGAGCCCTCCTTCACGTAGGCCAGCCCGTCGTCGAGCAAGGTGAACACGGCGGGAGCGATCTCTTCGCAGAGACCGTCTCCGGTGCAGAGATCCTGGTCGATCCAGACCTTCATCAGTGGTAACTCTCCTGGGGACATGCCTGAGGGCCGGCCGCGGCCACCCTTCGAGCGCGAGCGAGCACGTGGTCCCGGGGATCGGGCACCGGACGCCTCGACGTCCGGTCACCTGCTCGGCTACAGCTTACCCGGTCGTCGGGCGCCGGCTGCGGATCGGGAACGCGGCCGGCGTCGTCCAGCGGCGGGTGTCGCCGGCACGGCGCCAACGACGACGGCTCCCGGTGTAGGGTCGGGCCGCGGGCGGTGCGAAGGAGGCACGGACCCGGAGATCGGGCCGAGCTCGGGGACGCAACGGATCGGACCCGGGCCCGGCGAGGTTCGAGTGCCGGGCGGGCCGGCGAGCGTGAGGTGATGGCGACGGCTGATTTCGAGGACCGGGAGCACGGGAAGGGACCTACAGCCGACGACGACGTCGTGGAGCTGCTCTTGAGGGCGAGCGAGGCCGAAGAGGAGGTCGCCGCGCTACGGCGGCGGCTGGCCGAGCACCCGCGCCGGGTGGAGCTGCTCGAAGAGCGGCTGCTCGAGACGAAGGGCCAGCTCGCCCAGGCGATCTCGCAGAACGAGAAGCTCACCTTCACCCTGCAGACAGCCAAGGAGCACATCGCCGCGCTCCGCGACGAGGTCGAGAAGCTGACGCAACCGCCGGCGGCCTACGGGACGTTCCTCGGCAGGAACGACGACGGCACCGTCGACGTCTTCTCCGGGGGACGCAAGATGCGGGTGGCGGTCCACCCGGACATCGACCCGAGCGAGGTGAGGCGGGGGGACGAGGTGGTGCTGAACGAGTCCCTGAACGTCGTGCTGGCCCGGGAGGGGGAGTCGGCCGGAGAAGTCGTCGTGCTCAAAGAGGTCCTGGAGGACGGCACGCGGGCCCTCGTCTACGGCCGGGCGGACGAGGAGCGTGTCGTGCAGCTGTCCGATGCGCTGCTCGGAGTGAAGCTGCGCGCCGGCGACAGTGTTCTCATGGAGGTCCGGACGGGCCTGCTCATCGAGAAGCTGCCGAGGCCGGAGGTCGAGGAGCTGGTCCTCGAAGAGGTGCCCGATGTGACCTATGGCGACGTGGGCGGGCTCGACGACCAGATCGAGGCGATCACCGACGCGGTGGAGCTCCCGTACCTCTACCGCGGGCTCTACGCCGAGCACCGCCTCCCTGCTCCCAAGGGCATCTTGCTCTACGGGCCTCCGGGATGCGGCAAGACGCTGATCGCCAAGGCAGTCGCCAACTCGTTGGCTCGGAAGGTGGCCGAGGTGACCGGGAACACCAATACGCGGAGCTATTTCTTGAACATCAAGGGCCCCGAGCTGTTGAACAAGTACGTCGGCGAGACCGAGCGCCAGATCCGCCTCGTGTTCCAGCGCGCCCGGGAGAAGTCCGAGGAAGGGGTGCCGGTGATCGTCTTTTTCGACGAGATGGACTCCTTGTTCCGGACCCGAGGCACGGGGATCAGCTCGGACATGGAGTCCACCATCGTCCCCCAGCTGCTGGCGGAGATCGACGGGGTGGAGGCCCTACGTGACGTCATCGTGATCGGCGCGTCCAACCGGGAGGACCTGATCGACCCGGCCATCCTGCGACCCGGCCGCCTCGACGTGAAGATCCGCATCGAACGACCCGACGAGGCGGCCGCGGCCCAGATCTTCTCCCGGTACCTCACGCCGGACCTGCCGCTCGATGCCGGGGAGGTCGCATCGCTCGGGGGAGGCGACCCCTCGAAGGCGACACAGGCGATGATCGAGGCGACGGTGGGGGAGATGTACCGGAGGGACGACGACAACCGGTTCCTCGAAGTCACCTACCAGAACGGCGACAAGGAGGTCCTCTACTTCCGGGACTTCGCGTCGGGAGCCATGATCGAGAACATCGTCCGGCGGGCGAAGAAGCTGGCGATCAAGCGGGCCATCAGCGGTGCCGGTCGGGGGATCCGGACCGCCGACCTCCTGGAGTCGATCCGCCAGGAGTACAAGGAGAACGAGGACCTCCCCAACACGACGAACCCCGACGACTGGGCGAAGATCTCCGGCAAGAAGGGGGAGCGGATCGTCTATATCCGGACGCTCATCAGCGAGGACCGCGAGACCAAGGGGGGGCGGGCCATCGAGCGGGTGGGGACGGGCCAGTACCTCTAGGGCAGCGCGCCGCCCCCGGGGGCAACGTGCGTCCGTTCCCGGGATAGGGTCGACATCGTGGCCATCGAGAAGGTCTGTGGGATCGAGACGGAGTACGGCATCCAGGTGGTCGGGGGCGACCCGAACCCCATTGCCGGGTCGTCCGTGCTCATCAACGCCTACGCCCACGAAGTCGTGCACCGCCGGACGGCGTGGGACTTCGACGACGAGTCCCCCGGCAACGACGCCCGGGGTGAGGCGCAGCCGGGCGCCATGCCACCGGCGATCGAGACCCACCTGGTGAACAGCGTGCTCACCAACGGGGCCCGCTACTATGTCGACCACGCCCACCCGGAGTTCTCCACCCCGGAGTGCCTCGACGCCCTCGAGTGCGTCCGCTACGACCGGGCCGGGGAGGAGATCCTGCGACGGTCGGTCGAGGCGGCGGACCGGCTGACGCACGACGGGCGGCGGTTCTCCGTCTACAAGAACAACTCCGACGGCAAGGGCAACTCCTACGGGTGCCACGAGAACTACCTCGTCGCCCGGTCGGTGCCCTTCGACCGCATCGTGACGTCGGTGACGCCCCACTTCGTGACCCGTCAGATCTACGCCGGCGCCGGAAAGGTCGGAGCCGAGACGGCGGCGTTCGACGGCCAGCGCGTCGACTACCAGATCTCCCAGCGTGCCGAGTTCTTCGAGGAGCGGGTGGGCCTGGAGACCACCTTGAAGCGGCCGATCGTGAACACGCGCGACGAGCCGCACGCCGACCCGAGCCGCTACCGGCGCCTGCACGTGATCGTGGGGGACTCGAACCTGTGCGAGGTGGCGACGTTCCTGAAGGTGGGCACGACGGCGCTCGTCCTCTCCATGATCGAGGACGACGCCACTGGACCGCGCCCGCTCGACTTTGCCGATCCGGTCCGGGCGATGCACGCCGTCTCTCAGGACCTGACGCTGCGTCGGGCACTGCGGATGGCAGACGGGTCGACGGCGACGGCGCTCGACGTCCAGTGGCACCTCTACGAGCTCGCCCGGAAGTACGCGATGGACCACGGGACGGCGAGCGTCGGCGGGGCCGACGTGGGGACGCTCATCCTCGACCGCTGGGGTGGTGTGCTCGAGGCGCTCGAGGCGGACCCGATGTCGCTGGCCGGGCAGCTCGACTGGGTGGCCAAGCTCCACCTGCTCGAGGGCTATCGCGCCCGGCACGACCTAGCGTGGCAGGACCGGCGGTTGGCGGCGATGGACCTGCAGTACCACGACCTTCGCCCGGCAAGATCGCTGTTCTCCCGGTTGGGAACGGAGCGCCTCGTGAGCGACGAGGAGGTCGCGCGGGCCGTGGAGACCCCGCCCCGGGGCACACGGGCGTGGTTCCGCGGGGCGTGCCTCGCCCGGTGGCCCGACGCGGTGGTCACGGCCAACTGGGACTCCCTCGTCTTCGACTTGGGGCAGGACCCGCTCCGGCGGGTCCCTATGATGGACCCCCTGCGAGGCACCGCGGATCACGTCGAGGAATTACTGCAGAAGAGCTCCACTCCAGCCGATCTTCTCAGTCGATTGAGCCAGTAGGGCCCGAGGAGGGTGTACCCATGACCGAACGAGAGCTGAAGAAGAAGCCGACGACCACCGAGCGGGCTGAGCCGGTGGCCGAGGACGTGCCCGCGCCGTCAGCAAAGGGAGAGAAGCTGAAGGCCGAGCTCGACGACCTCCTGGACGAGATCGACGAGGTCCTCGAGGACAATGCCGAGGAGTTCGTCCGTAACTACGTCCAGAAGGGTGGGGAGTAGCCAGCGTGGGCCTTCCCGTGTTCACGGCGGCCGAAGACCCCGGTCCGGACTTCGTCGGGCTGCTGCGCAGGACTGGCGTGTCGTCCGGCGTCCCGGCGGGTGGGGCGGCCGGTGGTGAGCCCGGCGTGGGCCCGGTCCGTCACGGCACCACCGTCGTCGCCCTGCGCTACGCCGAGGGCGTGGTGATGGCGGGGGACCGCCGGGCGACCGAGGGGCACGCCATCGCCCACCGGGCGATGGAGAAGGTCTTCGCCGCCGACCGGTTCTCGGCCGTGGCGATCGCCGGTGCCGCCGGACCGGCGGTCGAGATGGTGCGCCTGTTCCAGACGCAGCTTGAGCACTACGAAAAGGTTGAGGGCGTGGTGCTCAGCCTCGAAGGAAAGGCGAACCAGCTGGGGCAGATGGTGAGGGAGCACCTGCCGATGGCGATGCAGGGGCTCGCCGTCGTCCCGCTGTTCGCCGGCTACGACCTCGACCGGCAGCGGGGAAGGATCTTCAACTACGACGTGACCGGCGGTCACTACGAGGAGACCGAGCACAGCGCCACCGGGTCGGGCGGACGTGACGCCCGCACCACCGTGAAGCTCGGCTACCGGGTGGGCATGCCCAGGGACGAGGCCGTCGAACTGGCGATCGAGGCGCTCTACGAGGCGGCGGACGAGGATTCGGCGACTGGGGGCCCCGACCTCGTCCGCGGGATCTACCCGCTCGTGGCCACGGTGACCGCGCTCGGCTTTGCGTCGGTTCCGGAGACCGAGGTGGCCGAACGGTTCGCCACGCTCATCGACCGCCGACGGTCGGAGGGGCGCCAGCCATGACCATGCCTTATTACGTCGCGCCCGAGCAGGTGATGAAGGACCGGGCGGAGTACGCCCAAAAGGGCATCGCCCGGGGCCGGTCGCTGGTGGCGACCACCTTTGACGACGGCATCCTCGTGGTGGCGGAGAACCCGTCGCGCTCGCTCCACAAGGTGAGCGAGATCTACGACCGGATCGCCTTCGCTGGCGTGGGGAAGTACAACGAGTTCGACCAGCTCCGGGTGTCGGGAGTCCGCCACGCCGACACGAAGGGGTACGCGTACAGCCGCGACGACGTCGACGCCCGGTCGCTGGCGAACCTCTACGCCCAGTACCTGGGCCAGGTGTTCACCCACGAGATGAAGCCGCTCGAGGTCGAGATCCTCGTGGCGGAGCTGGGCACCGACCGGAAGCCGGACCAGCTGTACCACATCGCCTATGAGGGGACCATCACCGACGAGGACCGCTACGCCGTGCTCGGAGGTGAGACCCAGGCGATCGCCGACCGGATGGAACGGGTGTGGCACGACGGGTGGGGGATCAGCGAGGCCACCCGCGCCGTGGTAGGAGCCCTCGGGGGCCCGGATCGGGTGTTGGAGCCAAAGGACCTCGAGGTGGCCGTCTTGGCCAGGGGCAACGGGCGGCGGACGTTCAGGCGGATCGAGGATGCCGAGCTCGACTCGCTGCTGGCTTGAACGGGACGGCACCGGGTGGCTTGAACGGGACGGCACCGGGGCCGTCCCCGGGCTGCCGGGCCCGGCGGTGGTTCCCCCCAGGCGCTGAGGGGGCGGTACGGTGGGACCGATGGACCGGCGCATCTTCGGGTTGGAGAACGAGTACGGCGTGACCTGCACGCTGCGCGGCCAGCGTCGGCTCAGCCCCGACGAGGTGGCCCGGTACCTGTTCCGGAGGGTGGTGAGCTGGGGTCGGTCGTCAAACGTCTTCCTCGAGAACGGGGCGCGGCTGTACCTCGACGTCGGCAGCCATCCGGAGTACGCCACGCCAGAGTGCGACGACATCGCCGAGCTGGTCGTGCACGACAAGGCCGGGGAATGGATCCTGTCCCATCTCGTCGAAGGGGCGGAGAGCCGGCTTCGTGAGGAGGGGATCCGTGGGGACATCTATTTGTTCAAGAACAACACGGACTCGGCGGGGAACTCGTATGGCTGCCACGAGAACTATCTGACTAGCCGGCAGGACGACCTCGGCCACTACGCCGAGGTCCTCATCCCGTTCCTCGTCTCCCGGCAGATCTACGCCGGGGCGGGAAAGGTCCTCCAGACGAACCGCGGTGCGTCGTTCTGCCTCTCCCAGCGGGCCGAGCACATCTGGGAGGGGGTGTCGTCGGCGACGACGCGTAGCCGGCCGATCATCAACACCCGGGACGAGCCCCATGCCGACGCGGAGAAGTACCGGAGGCTTCACGTCATCGTGGGGGACTCGAACATGAGCGAGTACGCCACGTTCTTGAAGGTGGGGGCGACGAGCATCATCCTCCGGATGCTGGAGGACCCGGCAACCGTCCTGCGCGATCTCACGCTGGAGAACCCGATCCGTGCGATCCGGGAGATCAGCCACGACCTCACCTGCCGCCGAGCGGTGCGGCTGGCCAACGGTCGCGAGATGAGCGCGCTCGACATCCAGTCGGAGTACCTCCATCGGGCCCTGCGCTACCGGGACACGAAGGGGCTCTCGGTCCAGGAGTCCCGAGCCCTCGACATGTGGGAGCACTGCCTGAAAGGATTGGAGTCCGACCCGATGACCCTGCACCGTGAGTGCGATTGGGTGGCCAAGTACCGTCTCATCGAGCACGTCCGGGCCCGGCACGACCTGGCGTTGGGGAGCCCCCGGGTGGCCCTGGTCGACCTGCAGTACCACGACGTCGACCGGCGGCGCGGGTTGTTCTACCGGCTCCAGGCCCACGACGAGGTCGAGCGGATCTGCGACGACACCGACATCGCCGCCGCCATGTCCACGCCGCCCCAGACCACACGGGCCCGGTTGCGGGGCGACTTCGTCCGACGGGCCAAGGAACGGCGCCGGGACTTCACCGTGGACTGGGTCCACCTCAAGCTGAACGACCAAGCCCAGCGGACGGTGCTTTTGAAGGACCCGTTCCGCTCGCACGACGAACGGGTCGAGAAGCTCATCGCCAGCCTGTGAGGCACCGCCCACTCGCTGGTCTTTCCCGACCTCGCTGCCGGTAGACTGGCTCCGTGCTCGACCTGAGTCCCGAGAAGCTGTTGATCATCCTGGTCGTCGCCGTGATCGTGCTCGGCCCCGACAAGCTGCCGCGGGTGGCCCGCCAGGTCGGAAGCCTCTGGTCCGACCTCCAACGACTGCGCCAGCGCTTGGAGTCCGAGGTGCGGGGCACGTTTCCCGACCTGCCGTCGACCGACACCATCACCCGGGCCGTGCGGTCGCCGATGGCGTTCCTGGACCAGCTCGGCGGTGATGGGCCGGCGGACAGCCCTTCCGCCGGCCCATCCGTCGTCGCCGGTGGCGCCGAAGAACGGCGTGACGACGGGACGCAGACGACGATCGGGCCGGATCTGAGCGGCGGATCGACCGCCGGAGAGGAGTGGTTCGACGCCGCGGTGCACGACACCGCCGGGCGGGGCCGAGGGATGGGCCGGGAGGTCCGGGTTCCCGACGCTGCGGTGCCCGACGACCCGTCCATGAACTGATCGCGCCGCCCCGGCCCGCCCGCGCCGCCCCGGCGCCGGCTGACACGGTGGCGCCGGAGGAGCCCGAGGACACCGACCATGCCCCCGACCGCTACGAACACGAAGCGAGGGAAGGCGTCGCCCGACGCCATGACCTTGGTCGAGCACTTGGCCGAACTGCGCCGCCGGGTGACCATCTGCGCCGTCATGTTCGTCGTGGCCGGCACGTTCGCCTTCGTCGTCTACAACCCGATCCTCGACTTCCTCAAGCACCCGTACTGCGAGGTGGCTGCCCAGCACTGCGAGTTCTTCGTGACGGGACCGCTGGACGGCCTGGCCATCCGGGTGAAGATCGCCGCCTACGGCGGGCTGTTCTTGACCTTCCCGGTCCTCCTGTGGGAGTTCTGGCGCTTCATCACACCCGGCCTCAGGCCGACCGAGAAGAAGTACATCGTTCCGTTCGTCTCGGCGTCGATCGTGCTCTTCGGCTTCGGCTGCCTCGTCGCCTACGTGATCTTCCCTCACGCTCTGCGGTGGCTGGGGGACATCGGAGGACCCAGCCTGCGCGAGATCTACAGCCCGGAGAACTACCTGAGCCTGGTGCTCCTCATGATGGTGGTCTTCGGCATCACGTTCGAGTTTCCGGTCGTCGTGGTGTCCCTGGAGATCGCCGGGATCATCACCCCCCGCCAGCTCTCGTCCTGGCGGCGGTGGGCGATCGTCATCATCGTCGTGGTCGCCGGGGTGGTGACCCCCAGCTCGGACCCGTTCTCCATGCTGGCGATGGCCGTCCCGCTCTACGTCTTCTACGAGCTGTCGATCATCGTGGGGAGGGTGTTGCGCCGGTGATCGGGATGCCCGGAGGACGTCCCGCCCCGACCGGCCGCGGCCCGGGGCGGGGGTGACCTCGACGGCGGGAGAGCCGTTCCCGCTCGACCCGTTCCAGGTCCGCGCCATCGACGCGCTCGACGCCGGGCGCTCCGTCCTCGTCTCGGCACCCACGGGCTCCGGGAAGACGGTGGTCGGCGTGCACGCCGTGGCGCGGGCGCTGGCGGCAGGGAAGCGGGCCGTCTACACGACGCCGATCAAGGCCCTCTCGAACCAGCAGTTCGGCCACCTCTGCCGGCGGTTCGGGGCGGAGCGGGTCGGGCTCATCACCGGAGATGCCTCGATCCGTCCGCACGCGGCGGTGGTGGTGGCGACGACGGAGATCCTCCGGAACATGCTCTTCGCCCGCTCACCGGTCATCGACGAGCTCGGGGCCGTCGTCCTCGACGAGGTCCACTATCTCCAGGACCGGGCTCGCGGATCGGTCTGGGAGGAGGTGATCGTGGTCACGCCACCAGCCGTCCAGTTCGCCTGTCTGTCGGCGACCGTCGGGAACGCCGAGGAGTTCGGCGCCTGGCTGGACTCGGTCCGCGGGGCGACGACGACGGTCGTCGAGACGGTCCGGCCGGTCGTGCTCGACCACCACTTCCTCTACGCCAGGCAGGGGGCCGAGGGTGTGCGCGAGCTGCCGCTGCTCGTGGCCGACGGCACCAACCCCGATGGCCGTGCACTCGACCAGCACGTGCGACGGACCGCCCGGCACCGGATCCGGACGCCCCGGCGGATCGAGGTCGTCGACTTCCTGGAGCACCGGGCGCTGCTCCCGGCCATCGTGTTCATCTTCTCCCGTGCCGCCTGCGATGGTGCCGCGCTCCGCTGCCTCGAGGCCGGCGTGCGTCTGACCACGCCGGCGGAGCGGGCGAGCATCCGGGAGCTCACCGAGGCGGCCGTGGCCCACCTCGCCGACGACGATCTCCATGCCCTCGGGTTCGGTCCGTGGTCGGCCGCCCTGGAGGCTGGCGTCTCCTCCCACCACGCCGGGATGATCCCGGCCTTTCGGGAGCTCGTCGAACGGTGCTTTGCCGACGGGTTGGTGAAGCTGGTCTACGCCACCGAGACGCTGGCACTCGGGATCGACATGCCGGCGCGCACGGTCGTGATCGAGAAGATGACCAAGAGGCGGGGTGCTGCCTCGAGCCCTCTCGACAGCGGGGAGTACCGGCAGCTCACCGGACGAGCCGGGCGGCGGGGCCGGGACCGGGAGGGTCATGCGGTCGTGTTGTGGTCTCCGGGCGTGTCGTTCACCCGGACGTCGGAGATCGTCCAGGCACCACCACCCGATCTGACGAGCGCGTTCGTCCCCACCTACAACCTGGCGGTGAACCTGGTCCTGGCATGGACGCGCGACGGGGCCCACGCCCTGCTCGGCGCCTCGTACGCTCAGTGGAACGCCCGCCCGGGCACCACCGCCTTGGTGGATGCCCTCGACGCCCGGCTGGAGGTCCTCGCCGCCTTCGGCATGGTGGCGGGATGGCAGGTGACGCCGCCCGGCAGGATCGTGGCCGACATCTACCACGAGCGGGACCTGGTGCTCGCACTGGTGCTGGAGCGTGGCGTCCTGGATGGCTGCGGACCGCTGGAGGTCGCCGCCCTGGCGTCGCTCCTCACCTACGAACGTCGGAGCGGGCGTGGCGCGCCGTCGGGCCTGGCCCTCTCGGCAGCCCGGGTGCTCGGCGACCGCGCCGCCCGCGTGGAGGAGATCGTGGGCGACGTGCGGGTGAGAGAGCACGCCGCCGGTGTGCCGCTCGCCCGGAGCTGCGAGCCCGGCCTGGCCGGCGCCGTCCTTGCATGGGCCGGTGGCGCCCCGCTCTCGGCGGTGCTGGCCGGCGGGGTGATGGCGGCGGGCGACCTGGTCCGGAACCTGCGCCAGGAGGTCGACCTCCTGGCGCAGATCGAACGGGTGGCGGCCGACCCGCCGCTCGCCGCCGCGGCGGGCGAGGCGGTCGCCCTGCTCCGCCGAGGCATCGTCCTGGACGAGACCGCCGGCGCCGAGGCATCCGCCAACCCGGCACCACCGCCGTCGTAGTGTAGAGCGGCCATGTTCCCCTACCTCCCCGAGCGGTTCACCGCCGACGAGCAAGACGTGCTGCGCCGGTACTTCACGAACCTGGACCGGCCGGTCTTTGCCCTCGTGAACCTGCCCGAGGTGGTGAAGGGTGCGCTCTTCGCCCGGTACTCCCGGTCGCCCAAGAGCTTGAGGCGCCTCTTCCTGGACGAGTTCGTGGGCGAGCTCGACATCCGGGGTGACGCCACGGTCGATGCAACGGTCGGTCTGTCCCGGGCCGAGGACCTCTACTCCCGGGTGTTCGTGGAGTACGGGGACGATTCGGTGGCACAGCTCGGGGGGGTGCACCTGGCCTGTGAGCAGGCGTCGAACCTCCTCACGAAGATCCTCGAGCGGGGACGGCTCATGGCCTATCTCGAGCAATCGACCCGGTACATCGCCTACGACAACCGGCTCCCCAACGGGCACTACCGGTACCACCGGCCCTCCGACGTGCTGGACTCGTCGCTCGGCGCCCGGTACGTGGGCGACATGGACCGGCTCTATGACACCTACGCCGATCTGCTCGCCCGCGTCCACGCCGATCTCCAGGGCCGCTACCCGAAGAAGGCGGGCGACTCGGACCTGGTGCACCGCCAGGCGGTGCGGGCAAAGGCACTGGACGCCACCCGAGGGCTCCTGCCGGCGGCGGCGCTGTCGAACGTCGGCATGTACGGGACGGGACAGTCCTACGAGCTCCTTCTCGTGCGCATGCGCGCCCATCCCCTTCCCGAGGCGCGTCACTATGCCGATCTGATGCTGGAGGAGCTCCGCAAGGTGATCCCGTCTTTCGTCCAGCGGGTCGACCGGACGGATCGGGGCGTGGCGTGGTCCGAGTACTTCGCGTCGAACCGCCAGACGACCGCAGCCATCGTGGACCGGTTGGTGGGCCGGTCCGCAGGGATGTCGGGCCACGGTGGTGAGACGAGGGCGGGGGGCCGGGGAGAGGGTCCCGACGGGGAGGGAGGTGGTGGAGCGCGTGTCGGCGGGGGAGAGGGAGAGGGAGAGGGAGAGGGAGAGGGGCGGCCGGAGGTGCGGCTCGTCGACTTCGATCCCGATGGGGAGCGGAAAGTCATCGCCGCCATCTGCTACGCCTATAGCGACGCCTCGGAGGACGAGTTGGCCCGCCGGGTCGACCTCCTCGGCACTGACGAGCGGCGCGCCATCCTGGCCGCCTACGTGGGCGAGCGCACCAACCGGCGCCACCGGCCGGGGCGGGCGTTCGAGCGGACTGGTTACCGGTTCGACCTCCTGACCGACTACGGGGCGTTCAGGGACCTCCAGCGGCACCGGATGGCGACGGTGGAATGGCAGGACCTCGGTCCCGTCCACGGCTTCGCCGTGCCCGAGGCGGTCGTAGACGCCGGCCTCGACGGGGCGTACCGCTCCTCGCTCGAACGCTCGGCAGAGCTCTATGGCGCGCTGGTGGACACGTTTCCGGTGGCTGCGCCCTACGCTGTCGCCCTGGCGTTCCGGATCCGTTACGTGATCCAGTGCAACGCCCGCGAGGCGATGCACCTCATCGAGCTCCGCTCGGGCACCCAGGGCCACCCCTCGTACCGGAGCGTGGCGCACCAGATGCACCGGCTCATCGCCGAGCAGGCCGGACACCGCCTGATCGCCGAGGCGATGCGCTTCGTGGACCACCAGGACGACGGGCTCGGCCGGCTCGAGGCGGAGCGCCGGTCCGAGGAACGCCGTGTGGCGAGCGGAGCTGGGGAAATCCTCTAACGTCCTGACCAGGAAGTATGTATGTAATCCCTGGTAGAACGGGGGACAAGGCAGTTGACGACCCCCCCCGCACCCGACCTATCGTGCGGCCAGTCCCGGACGCCCTTCACCGACCCGCTCAGCGGCGGTCGTCGAAGGGGGGGATGCCGTGAGAGGCGGAGGAAGGTCCAGGGGGTTCGAGTAGAGAACGTTTCCCGGGTGTCGCGGCGTTCGTCGTGGCGCGTGGGAAGCGGCGCCAAAGACCCCCCTGGGCCCCGCCGCCCGTTCCATTCGGTCGGTCAGTCGGTGTCCCACCGTTCCCGCGTGCCCGCGTGCCGGAACCCTCGTCGCAGGGCAGGCGGGGACAATGGTGTCGGTCCGCCACGACCGCCCCACGTGCCCCGGACCCTGGTGCACGATGTCGGCATCGGAGCGTCTATGCTCCCGGCCAACCGACCGTGGAAGGGCCGACTCGAAGGGCCGACATGCCTCAGGACCTGGACGAAGTAGACGAACCGGACGTGCTCGCCGACGACGATCTCGACGATCTCGCCGACGACGTCGTGGACCCCGAGGAAGACCTGGACGAGGTCGTCCTCGGAGAGGACGACGACGTCCTTGACGAAGACGAAGTGGACGCCGTCGACGACATCACGCTCGAGGAAGTGATCGTCCCCGGCGTCGGAGTGGCGAAGGCCGTGCCGGCGGCGACCGAGGACGCCGACGAGGAGGACGAGGAGGACGAGGAGGACGAGGACGTCGAGGCCAGCCTGGACATGATCCTGAAAGAGCGTCTGGTCGTCGAGGAGCCCGAGGAGGACGAAGACGACGTCCTCGAGGTGGACGACCGCACCGACGGCGTCGAGCGGGTCCTCCCCAAGCAGCCCGACGAGTTCGTGTGCCGTTCGTGCTTCCTCGTCAAGCACCCGAGCCAGCTGGCGGACAAGGAGCACCTGTTGTGCCGGGACTGCGTATGACGGGGGGTGCTGCCGGGCCTGAGGCGAACCGGGAGCCGGGTCCGTCGCTCGAGCAGCGGCTCCTGGACCTCGCCGTCTATGCCCCGGTGGGTCTGGTGGTCGCCGTGGGCGAGACCCTCCCGAGGCTGATCGCCGACGGTCGCCGCCGGCTCGGTCCCGGCGTCGCCTCCGCCCAGGTCGTGGGCCGTCTTGCCACCGGTGCCGGCTACGGTCTCCTCCGCCGCCGCCTCGAAGGACTGTGCCGGCTCGAGGCCAGGGAGCCCGGGCCGGTGGCGGCGCCGTCTCACGGGACCCCCGAGGTGAGGGGAGGGGAGGACTCGGGAGGTACGGGCGTTGCCCGCGCCCGGAGAGGTCGTGCGGCCGGTGGGCCTGGCGGCGGACCGGCCACCGCTCAGCCGGCTGGGTCCGCCGTCCGCCCGTCCCGGAGCGATGCCCGTCGATCGATGGAGACGACGGGCGGGTCCGACACCGGGAGCGGCCCGACCCCGCCCGTCGATGCGTTGGCCATCCCCGGGTTCGCCTCGCTCTCCGCGTCCCAGGTGGTCCAGCGGCTGGACGGCCTGACCGAGAGCGAGCTGCGGGAGCTCCGGGCCTTCGAGGCCGGGACCCGTCACCGGCGCACCATCCTCAACCGGGTCGACCAGCTGCTCGGCACGTGAGCAGGCTCTCCCCGGTCCGGCGTCCGATGGGGAGGTGGCATGGAGGGTGTGCGAGCCGCCGAGCCGGGTGACGCCGTCCGGTTCGCCGAGCTGGTCTGGGCGCTGAGGAGCGCCGTCGTCTCCCAGCGGGGAGGTGAGCAGCTCGTCGCCCGGTCGGTCCCGGCGACGCCGGGCGTCTTTGACGTCGAGCGCTTCGAGGCGATCCTGCGCGACGAGACCCGCGTCGTCCTCGTCGGGACGATCGACGGGACGGTGGTTGGCGTGGCGGTGGGCCGGGCGGACCCGATCGCCGGCGGGAGCCAGGTGGGCCACCTGGAGGCGTGCTATGTCGAGCCCGGCGCCCGCGGGGTCGGTGTAGGCCGGCTCCTGCTCGATTCGGTGGTGGCGTGGTGCGACGAGCGAGGGTGCCGGGGTATCGACGGCGTCGCGCTCCCCGGCGACCGGTCGGCCAAGCAGTTCTTCGAGTCCGCGGGGTTCAAGGCTCGCCTGCTCGTGATGCACCGGCCGGCGCCGGGCCCGGAGGGTTGAACCGCGGGCGGTCGCCCGGGCGCGTGCTCAGCGGCGGGGACCGCCACCGCCCCTCTGGGCCACCGGGCGTCGGGGACCGGGCGGCGGTGGGATGGGAATGCCGAGCAGACCGGCCAGGGCGGGGACGTACCCGGCGGCCTTGCGGGCGGCCGCCGTCAGCTCCTCGCTCATCTCGGCGGGAAGGCCGGAGGGTCTCACCGTCCGGCGTACCGGTGAGTCGACGACGGCGTCGAGGAGATCGGCCCAGAGCGTTGCCGGGGTGTCGGCCGCCATGGCGGCGCCGGCCCGCTGGGCGAGGGTCACCGCCAGCTCGGCCGAGAGGCGGGTCCCCGGCTCGGGCGGGCGCGACGCCGTCCGGAGGGCGTCGGCGACCCGACCGGAGTCGAGCGCCGCGGTGATCCTGCGGACCCAGTCGTCCCGGAGTGCCTTCACCCGCTGGTCGAGGGCGCCCCGGATCGCTGCGGCGAATTCGCGCCCTTCCTCGTCGAGGGTGACCGTGGAGGCCGAAGCGGCGATCGAGCGCAGCTCGCGTAGGGGCACGTCCTTGCCGGCCACCCGGGCGGCAGCGGCGCGGTCCTTCCAGGCTGCGAGGTTGACGACCGGTCGCAGCGCCTCGGCCATGGCGATGAGGGGGACCGGGTTCACCTCGGCCCGGCCGTCGGCGCGTGCTCGAGCGTTCTGCTCGTCGATGGCGGCGCGCACGGCGGGAATCCCTCCCCGCAACAGCTGCTCCGCCACGGGGAGCTCCTCGGGCTTCAACGACGCCAGAGCCGCGTTCCGGTAGGTCGTGGACGTCGCCAGCCGTCTCCCGCCCTCCCGGCGTCCCTGCCCGCCTACCCGCTCCCGCTCCCCGCCGGCTCCCGTTCCCCGGGCGCCGGCCGCGCCCGGGGGGCCACCCGGGCGCATGCCCCGTCCGGGACCCCCGCGGGAACCTCCGGAGGAGGCGTCGGTGCTCCGCACCGCTCCCGCCGGCGTCCGGGATCGCCGCTCGTCCGGGCCGGGCCGGGTGCCGGTGGCCGAGCGCTGCCGCGACGCTCCAGTCGTGGACTCCTCACGGGGGGCTCGGGAACGTCCCGGCCCTCCGTCGCGCCGATCGGGACGCGACGAGCGACCCCTGCCGGCGAAGATGACGTTCACGTCCGGACCAGCCTTGGGCGGGCCGATGAGCTCGATGCGCTCGACGACCTTCGGTTCGCTCTTCCGCTTCGGGGGTGCCAGCGTGAGGATGGTCATCCCGTCGAGCCCCGACTCGATGTCGGCCCGGAGCACGGACCCCACCGATGCGCCGACCGGCACCAGCGCTCCGGGGACGGTCCCGCGCGGTTGCTTGGCACCGGCAGCGCGCCACGTCCACGTGCCGTCGGAGGCCGTGCTGGTCAGTTCGACTTCGATTCGGTGAGACATACCGGGCGCCACGCTATCGCCGCTGCGCCCCCCTCACGACACAGAGCGTCCCCGAGGTCGGTCGGCAGGGCGCGCGGTGGCGCCGCAGGGGGTGCCGGAGGCCCCTGGCGTGTGCCGTCGGCGATGGGCGCGCCGGCGGTCACCAGCGATGCCGGGCGGCCAGCGGTGGGCCGTACCCGGCTGCCTGCGCACACGGACCGCACAGGTCGATCCGGTGCGCGCCGGGGCGGCCCGACGCCGGGACCCGCCGCCAGCCCATGCGGCGGGCGTCCTCCAGGCTGGCGGCCAGTGACCAGTGGGGTGCGGTCTGACAGCCGCAGTGCGCGCACGTGCGCACGATGGCGTCCTCGTCGAAACGGTTGGCTCGCATCCCGGCGTCAGGCCTGATGACCTCGCGCGCCCATGACTGCACGATACCGCTGCCGCCTCAGCGGTCCGGTCGCGCCCGAGCCGCCGCGCCCACCCGATGGAGGTACGTCAGGGTCTCTGCGTAGGACTGACGGAGCGTCCGCTCCCGATAGGGGATGCCGTGCTCGGCGCACAGGGCTCGAACGGCGGGTTGGGCAGCGTGGAGGTTGCCCATCGGCATGGCGGGGAAGAGGTGGTGCTCGATCTGGTAGTTCAGGCCTCCGAGGCCGAGGTCGACCAGACGGCCACCCCGGACGTTGCGCGAGGCCAGGACCTGGCGGCGCAGGAAGTCGGCCCGATCGCGGGGGCCGACGAGCGGCATCCCCTTGTGGTTGGGCGCGAAGGCGCCGCCGAGGTACACCCCGAGCAGCCCCTGCAGGACGAGCAAGAAGACCACGGCCCGCAGGGGCGAGAGCACGAGGAAGGCCACGAAGACCAGCGCGACGGCATGGAGGGCGAGCAGGGCGATCCCGGTCCTCCGGAAGCGGAGCGCCGGGTTGGCGAAGGCCCGTACGCTCGACACATGGAGGTTGAGGGCCTCGAGGAAGAGCAGGGGGACGAAGGCCCACGCCTGGTATCGGGCCAGCAGGCCCAGGGCGGGGAGCCTGGCCGAGGCCTGGTCGACCTGCTCGGGTGTCCAGGCGATCGCCCCCAGGACGACGTCGGGGTCGCGGCCGAGCTCGTTGGGATGGCCGTGGTGCCGGTTGTGCTTGTCAACCCACCAGCCATAGCTCAGCCCGATCGCCAGGTTACCGGCCAGGAGACCGATCACGTCGTTGTGACGGCGCGACGGGGAGAGCTGGCGGTGACCGGCGTCATGGGCCAGGAAGCCCGCCTGGCCGAAGCCGGCCGCCAGGAGCACGGCCGTGGCCACCTGCCACCAGGAGTCGCCCAGGAGACCGAAGACGACCCAGCCGCTGGCGAGCAGGACGGTTCCCAAGGCGACCCGGGCGACCTCTGTGCGCACAGGTCGTTCGAGGAGGCCCTCTGCCCGGACCTGCTCGACGAGAGATAGGTAGGCGGCGTCTGGCCCGTCCTCCGGTCGGATGGCGAGATCGCCGGCGCCCGGCACCGGTGGGCCGACCCGGGTCGCCGGTGGGCCGACCCGGGCCGACGGGCCGTCGGGGGGCGCGGGGGTGTCCAGCGGGCGCGCTGTCACCGTCGGTCCTCTCCGCTGGGCTGGCCCACGTGCGTCCCTCTCTGCTCGGTCGGGACGCTACGGCGCTGTCGGCGACGTCTCCGGGTTCGGAGATGGCTCCATTCTACCGGTAGGGAGCGGCGGGGCGGGGCGCACCGGGGTCGGGCGTCCGCCGGGGTCGCGGAGGGCCACGGATGAACCGCCGATAAGGTCCATTATGTCAAGTAGTGGTTGCGAGCGGGCCGCCGGTGGGCTCCGGGCTCCGGCCTGCCGCCGGCGGCGTCGGGCACGATCGCCGCCTCCCCCGGTGCGGATCCGGGCTCCTACGGTCCGCCCACGTTCCGGATCCGGTCCGGCCACGGTAGGGTCACGCCGTGGCCCCGAGCACCGCCGGCGACGACCCGTTCGGGCTGGCCGCCGCCATCCGCACGATCGCCGACTTCCCCCGGCCCGGTGTTCGGTTCCGCGACGTGACGACGCTGTGGGCCGACCCCGTGGCCTCTCGGACGGCGGTCCTCGCCCTCGTGGACGGAGCCGCCGGCCAGCAGGTCACGAAGGTGGTCGGACCCGAGTCCCGGGGGTTCATCTTCGGGGGCGTCCTGGCCCACGTGCTCGGTGCCGGGTTCGTCCCGCTGCGCAAGGGCGGGAAGCTCCCCGGAGACGTCGTCGAGGTTGCCTACGAGTTGGAGTACGGCTCGGCGACGCTGGCCGTCCACGCCGGAGCGGTCGGACCTGGCGACCGCGTGCTCGTCCACGACGACCTCCTGGCCACCGGCGGCACGGCCCTGGCGGCCGTCGAGCTGGTCCGCCGGCTCGGAGCCACCGTCGTGGGGGCGTCGTTCGTGGTCGACCTGCCCGACCTCGGCGGGGCGCGCCGGCTCGAGGCCGCCGGTGTCCGGGTGTCCCGCCTCGTCGAGTTCCGGGGCCACTGACGGCTGCGTCGGGCCTGGTGACTACGGCGGGGAGCCGCCGAGCGGGCGCCGGGCCCGAGCCGTAGACTCCGGGCGCGGCGCCCGTCTCCCGGATGTGAGGGGGCGGGCGTGTCGTGGACGCCGGAGCGAAGGAGCACCCCATGACCGAGATCCTGCAGTTGCCACCGACGAAGCAGTTTGACTCCCCCGCCGACGAGCGTCTCTACCGGAAGCAGCGTCTGGCGGCCGGCTTCCGGCTCTTCTCCGCCTTCGGGTTCGACGAGGGTGTGGCCGGCCACATCACGGCGCGGGATCCCGAGCGGGAGGACCACTTCTGGGTGAACCCGTTCGGCATGCATTTCGGCCACATCCGGGTCTCGGACCTCATCCTCGTGAATGCCGAGGGCGAGGTGGTCGCCGGCGACCGGCCGGTCAACCGGGCGGCCTTCGCCATCCACAGCCAGGTGCACGCCGCCCGGCCCGACGTGGTGGCGGCCGCCCACGCCCACTCGGTCCACGGGAAGGCGTTCTCGTCGCTCGGTCGCCTGCTGGACCCGATCACCCAGGACGTCTGCGCCTTCTACGAGGACCACGCGCTGTTCGACGACTACACCGGTGTCGTGATCGACGTCGAGGAGGGGAAGCGCATCGCCCACGCCCTTGGTGGGAACAAGGCCGTGATCCTTCGCAACCACGGGCTGCTGACCGTGGGGCACTCCGTCGACGAGGCCGCCTGGTGGTTCATCACGATGGAACGTTCCTGCCAAGCCCAGCTCCTGGCCTCGGCGGCGGGTACGCCGGTCCTCATCGACCCGGAGATGGCCCGCCGGACCCACGGGCAGGTCGGCACCCACGGCGGCGGGCACTTCAGCTTCCAGCCCCTCTTCGACCGGATCGTCCGGGAGCAGCCCGACCTCCTGGACTGACGGGAGCAGTCCCGACCCGATCCGTGCCCATCCGGTGGGAGCGGCCCCGGCGGACCCGTCCGCGGCGGGCATTCACGGATGTCTCGGCGGGCGTTAGCGGGCGTCGAAGGTGGCGATGAGCCGGCGGGCGGCCCGAGCCTCGTCCACCCGCCCAACCGGGGTGGTCCGGGGGGCGGCGTGGAGCGCGTCGGGGTCGCGGCGGGCCTGGGCGGCGATGGCCTCGAGCGCGGTGGCCAGGGACGCGAGGGTCTGCGGGCTCTCGGTTTCGGTCGGCTCGATCATGAGGGCCTCCTCGACGATCAGGGGGAACGAGACCGTGGGCGCGTGGAACCCGGTGTCGAGCATTGCCTTGGCCACGTCCATGGCACGGACCCCGTGCTCCCGCCGGAGGTCGCGCACGGAGAGGACCACCTCGTGCATGCAGGGCCGGTCGAAGGGGACGTCGTAGGTCCCCGACAGCCGGTGGCGGATCCAGTTGGCGTTCAACACCGCCACCTCGGCCACCTGCCGCAGCCCGTCGCGCCCGTGGAGCAGGATGTAGGCGAGAGCACGAGCCAGCACGAGCGCGTTGCCGTGCCACGAGTGCATGCGGCCGATGCTCTGGTCGGGCACCGCCCATCCGTAGGACGGCTCCAGGCCGTCGCCATCGAGGCGCACGGGCCGGGGGCCGGGCAGGAAGGGAGCCAGGCGCTCGGACACCGCCACGGGACCGGCGCCGGGACCGCCCCCGCCGTGCGGGGTGGCGAAGGTCTTGTGGAGGTTCAGATGGACCACGTCGAAGCCCATGTCGCCGGGGCGGACGATCCCGAGGATCGCGTTGAGGTTCGCGCCGTCGTAGTAGAGCAGCCCGCCCACCTCGTGGACGGCGGAGGCGATCTCGGCGATGTCCTCCTCGAAGAGCCCGAGGGTGTTGGGGTTCGTGAGCATGATCCCGGCCACGTCGCCGTCGAGGACGGTCCGGAGGGCTCGCATGTCCACGCACCCGCGGGGATCGCTTGGAACGGTCACGACCTCGTACCCTCCGAGGGTGACCGACGCCGGGTTGGTCCCGTGGGCCGAGTCGGGGATGATGACCTTGTGCCGGTCCTCCCCGCGGGAACGGTGCCAGGCCCGCATGAGCAAGAGGCCGGTCAGCTCCCCCGCTGCTCCAGCCGCCGGCTGGAGCGTGGCCGCCGCCATGCCCGTGACGGCACACAGCGCCTCCTCGAGTTCGACGAGCAGCGCCAGCCACCCCTGGGTGAGGGACGCCGGGGCACTCGGATGGACGGCGGTGAGCCCTGGGAGGGAGGCGACGGTATCGCACACCTTCGGGTTGTACTTCATGGTGCACGACCCGAGTGGGTAGGCGCCGAGGTCGACGGAGAACTGGCGGTGGGTCAACCGGGTCACGTGGGCCACGAGGTCCCGTTCGGACACCTCGGCGAGGGCGGGTGGCTCAGGGCGCAGCTGGTCGGCGGGGATGAGGTCGGCGAGCGGCGTCTCTGGGATCCCGGTGGTCCGGAACGACCACGCCGAGCGTCCCGGGTGGGAGAGCTCGAAGATCGTGGGCTCGGGAGCCCCGCCGAGCAGGGGCGCGCTCCCGGCCTGACCGCCGCCCGGCGGCACGGTGCCGTCATCGACGGTGGGCCTGCTCATCTCAGGCCACCGCTTTCGTGAAGGCCGCCACGTAGGCGTCGATCTCCTGGCGGGTCCGGCGCTCGGTGGCGGTGACCAGGAGCGCATGGTCGCCCCCGTCGTAGGTTCCGGCCAGGTCGACCCCGGCCAGGAAGCCGGCGTCGGCCATCCGGTCGACCACGGTCGCGGCGGGCACGGGCAGGCGGACGGCGCACTCCCTCAGGAACGGGGCATCGGCGTAGGGCACGACCCCGTCGATGGCCATGAGGGCGTCGAAGAGGAAATGCGTGGCGCGGGCGCACCGGCGGGCCATCTCGGCCAGGCCTGCCGTTCCCAACCAGGCGAGCTGGATGGCGGCGGTGATCGCCATCAGGGTCTGGTTGGTGCAGACGTTGGACGTCGCCTTCTCCCGCCGGATGTCCTGTTCACGGGTCCGCAGGGTGGTGACGTAGGCCCGGCGTCCCGCGGTGTCGACCGTCTCGCCGACCAGCCGGCCCGGGAGGCGACGGACGTGCTCCTCACGGCAGGCGAACAGGCCCAGGTAGGGTCCGCCGAACCCGAGTGGGGACCCGAAGGCCTGGCCCTCCCCCACGACGACGTCGGCGCCCTGTGCCCCCGGCGAGCACAGCACCCCGGCGGCCACGGGATCGGCCGCCACCACCAGCACGGCGCCGGTGGCGTCGCACACGGCCCGGGCAGCGGTGAGGTCCTCCAGGTAGCCCAGGTAGTTCGGCTGGCCGACCACGATCACGCCGGGCGGGCCCCCCGGGCCCGGAGCGGGCCATCGGGTCGTCCCGCCGGAGAGGGGGACGGTCGTGATCTCATGGCCCGTCCCGGTCGCGCACGTGACGACCACCTGGCGCCAGTGCGGATGGATCCCCTCGGACAGCCAGACGAGGGGTCGTCCCGAGGCCGCCACCCCGAGGTTGACCGCCTCGACCGTGGCACTGGCCCCGTCGTAGAGCGAGGCGTTGGCCAGGGGGAGGCCGAAGAGACGGGCGACCATCGTCTGGTACTCGAAAAGAGCCTGGAGCACGCCCTGGGCCACCTCGGCCTGGTAGGGGGTGTATGACGTGACGAACTCCGATCGACCGGCAAGGGCCCGGGTCACGGAGGGGATCTCGTGGTCGTAGGCGCCGCCACCGGCGAAGCACACGAGACCGTGGCCCTGGCGGCCGTTGCGGTCGGCGAGCGACTCCAGGTGGGCGAGGGCGTCGGGTTCGCCCACACCGGCGGCCAGTTCGAGCGCCCCGTGGACCCGGATGGCCTCGGGGATGGACGAGAAGAGCTCGTCGAGCGAGGTGAGGCCGAGCGACGCCAGCATCGTGGCGATCTCGTCGTCGGTGTGGGGGATGTAGGTCGCCACGTCGGCGCGTCGTCCTTTCGTCGGTTTCCGTGCGGAACGGCGGCCCCCTGTCCCGCCGGACCGTTGGTCCGGTGACGTTCCCAGTCGGCGTCCCGGCTCCCGGCGGGGGCTAGGGTGCCGCGTTCCCGATGGCGGTTGTGACAGGTCAGGCGTTCGCTCGTTGCCCCCGGCGCACGAAGGGCAACCCCACCACCGTGGCCGCGATGAACCGCCCGCGCAACTCGACGGCGACCGGCGTGCCCTCCGTGCAGGCCACCGAGGTGTCGCACAGGGCGAGGGCGATCCCTCGCCCGAGGACCGGCGAGAAGTTCCCACTGGTCACGGTGCCGACAGGCGCGCCGCCGGCGGTGACCGTCGACCCAGCCCGGGGCGGTTGCCGGCCTTCGGTCGCCAGGCCGACGAGGCGTCGCTGTGGTCCCCGCTGGCGTTCGGCGACGAGCGCGTCGCGTCCGGTGAACGCTTCCTTGTCCCAACCCACCGACCAGGCCAGGCCCGCCTGCAGCGGGGTGATCCCGGGACCGAGCTCGTGCCCGTGCAGTGGGAGCCCGGCTTCCAGGCGGAGCGTGTCCCGGGCGCCGAGACCGGCGGGGGTCATCCCGGCGCTGACGACGGCGTCCCAGAAGGCGGCGGCGCGCTCGACGGGCACGGCGCACTCGACACCGTCCTCGCCGGTGTACCCCGTCCCGGCGAAGCGAACGGTCACACCCTTCCAGAGGGCTTCTCCCACGTGGAAACGGGGGATGGCCGCGGCAGCGGGCAACACGGTGGCCAGGCGATCCCGGGCGCGGGGCCCCTGGCAGGCGATCACGGCCCGGGTGGCGGTGGTGTCCGATCCGCCGACGGCGGCACGGACCCGATCGGTGTTGGCGGCGTTCGGCATGACGTCGAAGCGCTCGTCGTCGAGCCACCACACGATGAGGTCGTCGACGACCGATCCGTCGGACTCGTCGAGCACGTGGCTGTACTGGGCTCGTCCCGGCCCGATCCTGCGCAGGTCGTTGGCTAGGGCCGCCTGCAGGCGGGCGAAGGTGCCGGGTCCGGCGACGTGCACGGTGCCCAGGTGGCTGACGTCGAAGGCCACCGCATCGGCGCGGCACGCCCGGTGCTCGGCGAGCGTGCCCCCCGGATAGGACAGTGGCATCTCCCACCCACCGAAAGGCACCATCCGGGCGCCGAGGGCGCGGTGGGCGGCGTCGAGGGGCGAGCGGCGGAGCTTGCCAGGCGTTGCCGCTCCCGACGCACCGACACGGTCGGTGGGGACGGCACCTTCGACCGGAGCCGTGTCGTCGCCCGGGGAGCCGTTCTCGCCAGGCGACGCTTCGGCCCGGGTCACTGCCCCGCTGCCGCCGGCGTCCGTGTCGTCGGGTCGGCGGTGGGGCTCCCGGGGTCCCCCCCGGGACGCTCACCAGCGCGCGATCGACGTGCCCCGCCCGCCCGTGTGGTCGGTGTGGTCGGTGTGGCCCGGTCGGGGATCCCGACGATGGCGGCGTCGAGCTCGCTCACCACGCCGGCAAGGGGTAGGACGTTGAAGACCCCCTGCCCGCCGGCGAGGAGGTCGACGACCTCCCCGTTGGAGTAGGCCAGGACCGACCGGCTCCCGGCCAGCACGAGCTGGGCCGAGGACACGTCGGCGTCGAGATGGTCCCGGAGGCACTGGACAGCCTGCCGAGCCTGCCGAAGCTTCAGCCCAGCATCCAGCAGCCGCTTGATCACCTTCAGCTCCAGCACGTCCCGGTAGGAGTAGCGGCGTTGGCTCCCGCTCCCGCTCGCCTCGGCGATGGACGGGCGCAGGAGGCCGGTCCGAGCCCAATAGTCGAGCTGGCGATAGGTGATGCCGACGAGCGCGCAGACCTGCGGACCGCGGAAGCCCTCGTCAAGGTCGGCGTCGACCTCGTCCATGTCTCCGGTCATGCGTGCTCCTCCACCTCCACCTGAGGATCAACCGGGAGCTGCGCTCGAGGTTGACAGTGAGGTCGAGGGTAGCACGGCGACGTAACTACGACCCTGTGACTTGCGGTCCGACTTGGCGTGGCGGGGCCCGTCCGGCAAGATCGGAGGGTGACCATCGTCAGGATCAACGCCATCACGGTCGACCCGGGCTCCGGAGACGAGCTGGCTCGCAGGTTCGCCGCCCGGGCCGGCGCCGTCGACGACGCCGTCGGGTTCGAAGGGTTCGAGCTGCTCCGCCCGACCGACGACCGCACGACGTGGCTGGTGGTCACCCGCTGGCGCGACCAGGAGGCGTTCGACGCCTGGGTCGCATCGCCGGCGTTCGCCCACGGCCACCGGGGCGCGTCGGGCGCCGGTCGCGCTCCTCACGGCTCGAACGGGCCCGTGGGTGCGTCGAGCGAGCTGTGGTCCTACGAGCCGGTCGACCTCCCGCGTCCCGGCTGAGCGCCGTGGTACGGGGCGGTAGGCGGGATCCTGGCGATGTCGGCGCTCCGGCCCTCGGCTCGGGCCCGGGCGGTGGCCACGAGCTCGTTCTGTCCGGCCACCAGGCGGAGACCGTTCATGGTGGTCCACGCCAGGGGGCGCACCACCGCGAGATCCACGGGCATGGGGAGGGCGACACCCAGCATCGTGCTCGCCCAGCGGGGCATGATCCCCACCGCCGCCCGGGCCAGCACCTGGTAGCCGGGGCGTAGCCTCGGGTCCTGGCGCGGCGGTGCGAGGATGAAGCGGGCAGTGTCGCGTGCCTCGGGAGTGGCGGCAAGCTCGGGTCTCATCGCCGCGAAGTAGGCGCGTAGCTCTTCCCTGCTCCTCGGAACCTGACGACCACCGAGCCGGTCGGCGATGACCGAGACCTCCTCGAGATACCGATCCTGGTCGGAGCCGAGCACGGGATGGAGGGAGTACGCCCGGTCGGCGGCGAGGAAGCATGCCACCTCGGCGGCGTGCACCCAGGTCACGAGGTCGGGATCGCCGGCGTCGTAGATCCTGCCGTCAGGTGCGGTGCCCCGGACGCGGCGGTGGACGGTCCGGACGACGTCGAAGCATCGCTCGGCGACCGGTGTGCCGCCGAACGTGGTGGCGAGCACGAAGGACGACGTGCGGGACAGCCGGTCGGCCGGACGGCGCCGGAAGTCCGAATGGTCCGAGATCCCGGCCATGGTTAGGGGGTGAAGGGTCTGGAGGAGCAGGGCGGCGACGCCGCCGATCAGCATCGACGGGTCACCGTGCACCCGCCACGTGACGCTGTCGGGGCCGAAGAGCCCCGGGTCCCCGAGCGGGACGTCGTAGCGTTCCCCTGGCATCCGGCTCCCGGCCAGCGATCGAGCCACCGGAGCCAGGGCCAGGCGGCGCAGCCGGTCCACGACCCCGGTGCTCATGACGTGCGGGCTCGGACGTGCCGCTGGGCGCGGTGGTTGGCCAGCCGTTTGGCGATCAGCTCCCGGCGTTCCTTGAGCTCGCGGTAGGTGATGGCCTCCACTGGTTCGGTGAAGCCGAGGGCGGCACGGTAGCCGTCCAGGTCGATCGGGGCCGACTGCAGGTCCATGCCGATCTCCTCGGCGATCCGGTCCCCGTGGTGCTCGGCGAAGTACGTGACCACGGCGAGGATCTCTCCGAGGATGTCGACGTCGGGCGCCATGGTGGCCATGGCGCCGTTCAAGAAGAGCATGTTCTTCACCGACAGCATGAGCTCCTTGGGCAGCCGAGCCCCGTAGCCCAGGAGCGCCTTCGTGATGGTCCGGAGCTCGTCGGTCAGCTCCTCGGCGCTCATCTGGGTCGGGTCGCGCGGCGGCAGGTCGAGGTGGAGGTCGTGGATGACCCCGTCGACGTCGACGTCGGACGGGAGCGCACCGAGATCTCGCAGGGCGGCGACCTGGGCGCGGACATCGTTCGAGCTGGCGCCGGCCATGAGCTGGAGGAACGCTCTCCGGCGCCGCTGGCCGAGACGGCCGGTGATGCCGAAGTCGAGCAGCGCGACAGTGCCGTCCCGACGGACGAGCAGGTTGCCCCCGTGTAGGTCACCGTGGAAGACGCCGTGGAGGAAGGCGCCCTCCAGGAAGCCGATGAGCCCGGCGCGCAGCACGGCCGCCGTGTCGATGCCTGCTTCTTGCATCCCTGCCACGTCACCCCAGGCGAATCCCTCCATCCGCTCCATGACGAGCACCCGGCGGGTCACGAGCGACGGGTGGGGGCGGGGCACGACGATGCTCCGTTCGGCAGCAGTGCCGAGGACGGCGGCCACGTCGAGCATGTTCTCGGCTTCGAGCCGGAAGTCGAGCTCCTCCACGATGGTCTCGGCGAAGAGCTCGACGAGCGCCGGGGGGTTGGCCAGGGCGGCGACGGGGATCCGACCGACGAGGGCCGGTGCGATCCAGCTCATGGCGGCGATGTCCTGGCGGACGACGCGGTCCACGGTGCTCCGCTGGACCTTCACGACGACGTGCTCGCCGGTGCGTAGGGTGGCGGCGTAGACCTGGGCGATCGACGCCGAGGCGATCGGCACCGGGTCGAAGGAGACGAAGAGCCGGCTGAGCGAGCTCCCGAGATCGGTTTCGATCGTCCTCCGGACCGTCTCGAACGGTTCGGCCGGCACCCGGTCGCGCAGGAGCCGGAACTCGCGGACCAGCTCCTCGGGAAAGAGACCCTCTCCCGAGGAGATGATCTGCCCCAACTTGATGTAGGTGGGGCCGAGATGTTCGAACGAGCGACGGAGCCGGCGGGACAGACCGGCTCGGGAGGTGGGGCGTCCGCGGTCGACCATGGCCCACCCGGCCAGTGCCCAGCCCAGCTCGGCGCCGACACGGAGCACCCGAACGCTCGGGGGCAGACGGCGACGGGCGAGGAGGCCCGGTACCGACCGGGCGGCCCGGGCGCGGAGCTCGTCGATGCCGACGCGCCACGGCATCGTGCCCGGCTCGACCAGCCACGGTCCAGACGGGGTGAACGACCCCACGGCGAGGTCCGGAGCCGACGTGTTCCCCATGGGACTACGACGGTAGTCGCCGGCAGCCCTGTCCACGCCGGC
>JAKADK010000049.1 GCA_021820665.1 Actinomycetes bacterium
TGGTGAGGTGCTGGCCGTCGTTGACGCCCGGCGGGGTGAGGTGTTCGCCGCCCGGTACCAGCGCGGACCGGCCGACCCGGGGGCGCCGAGCGATGCGCCGAGCGACCCCGCGCCGTGCGTGACGGCGCCGCCCCGGCGGTGGGCGCCGGCTGGCCTCGTCGACGCCCTGATGGCGGAGGCGCCCCGTCCGGGGGGCTCCGGGCGTCCGCTGGTGCTGGTCGGGGACGGCGCCGTTCGCTATCGCTCGCTGCTCGGCGCCGTCCCCGACGTCGAGCTGCCGGGCGTCGACGAGCCGTCGACCCCGGCGCCCTCCGTGTTGGCTGCCATCGCCCGGGCTCGGATCGCCGCCGGGGTGCTCCCCGCCGACGCCGCCGCCGTCCTCCCGGAGTACCTGCGCGACGCCGACGCCGCCATCAATTGGGAGCAGCGCCGCTCTCCTGCGCTCCTGCCCACGTCTGGAGGGGACGGGCGTGCCTGACCGCACCTGGAGGCTCGGCCGCCGGGTGGTGCGCCGCCACGGCCACGCCGACCAGCGCCCCGGTGGCCTGGACACCGCCGCGCCGGACGTGGCTGCCGAGGTCGTGTTGGCGCCCATGACGATGCGGGACCTCCCGGCCGTGGTCGCCATCGAGCAGCGGGTCTTCACCGCGCCCTGGTCTCGCCGGGTCTTCTCCGACGAGCTGGCGGAGCGGGAGTCGCGGGTCTACCGCACTGCCTGGGTCCGGTCGGAGCTGGTCGGCTTCGCCGGGCTGATGCTCGTCGACGACGAGGCCCACGTCAACACCATCGGCGTCGCCCCCGCGTGGCACGGCCACCGGATCGGCACCGTGCTCCTTGTCGACCTGGTCCGCACGGCGGTGTGCCGGGGGGCGCGGCACTTGACCCTGGAGGTCCGGGTGGGGAACGAACCGGCGCTGGCGCTCTACCGCCGGTTCGGTATGGCGCCGGTCGGGGTCCGGCCCAACTACTACCCCGAGGACGACGCCGACGCCTATGTGATGTGGGCGAGGGAGATCGACTCCCCGTCCTACCGCCGCCGGCTGGACGAGATCGAGGCCGCTCTCGGGCGGGGGAGAACCGGGGAACGGCGGAGCTGCGAAGGGAGGGGCGGACCGTGAGCGCCAGCCTGCACCGGGTGCTCGGGATCGAGACGTCGTGCGACGAGACCGCCGCCGCCGTGGTCGACGGGGGAACGACGATCGTCTCGTCCATCGTGAGCAGCCAGATCGACCTCCATGCCCGCTACGGCGGCGTGGTGCCGGAGCTGGCGGGCCGGGCCCACGTGGAGCTGCTCACCCCGGTCCTGGACGAGGCGCTCGCCGGCGCCGGGACCGACGCGTCGGGTGCGGGTATCGATGCGGTGGCCGTGACCTACGGACCGGGCCTCGTCGGCTCGCTCCTCGTGGGCGTGGCGGAGGCGAAGGCGCTGGCCCTGGCGTGGGACGTCCCGTGCGTCGGGGTCAACCATCTCGAGGCCCACCTGTTCGCGTCGCTTCTCGAGCAACCGGATCTCGGCTGGCCGCTCCTCGTGCTCCTGGTGTCCGGCGGCCACACGTTGCTGGTGGTCGTATCGGCACCCGGGCGCTACCGGCTCCTCGGCGGCACCATCGACGACGCCGCCGGCGAGGCGTTCGACAAGGTGGCCCGGTTCCTCGGGCTCGGCTATCCCGGCGGCCCGGCCATCGACCGGGTGGCCAAGGACGGCGACCCCCAGGCGATCGCCTTTCCGCGGGCGCTCCTCGGGCAGGGCTACGACTTCTCGTTCAGCGGGGTGAAGACCTCGGTCGTCAACTGGGTGCGCAGGCACCCCGACGTGGCGACGGCCGACGTGGCGGCCAGCTTCCAGCAGGCGGTCGTGGAGGTGCTCGTGGCCAAGGCGAGGGTCGCCGCCGCCGACGTCGGGGCAAAGGCCATCTGCCTCGCCGGCGGGGTGGCGGCCAACGGGCTGCTCCGGCGCCGGATCGAGGAGGTGTGCGCGGCCGACGGGATCGGTGCCTTCCTGCCCAGCCGGGCGCTGTGCACCGACAACGCGGCGATGGTGGCGGCGGCCGGCTGGTGGCGCTTGGCCCACGACGGACCGAGCCCCCGCTCCCTCGGGGTCGACCCCGGGCTCCGGCTGGTGGCCCCCTCTCTCCCCTGACCAGGGGAGAGAGGGGAGATCCCGGACGCCGGCGACCGCGGCGCGCGGGGAGATCCCGGCCGGCTGCAGGGGGACGGACCCGGCCGCCGCACCGGTCGCCGCACCGGCCGGCGGGGCGAGGTTGCCTTTCGTGCCGGGAGTCGCTATCGTTGGCACTCGCAACCGTAGAGTGCTAAGCGTGCCACAGGAGGCCTGATCACATGAGTCTGCATCCCCTCGACGACCGTATCGTCGTCCGCCCGGGCGAATCGGAGGAGACCACGGCATCCGGCCTGGTGATCCCCGACACCGCCAAGGAGAAGCCCCAGCAAGGTGAGGTCCTGGCCGTCGGTCCGGGTCGCCGTGCCGAGAACTCCGGGGAGCTGATCCCCCTCGACATCGCCGTGGGCGACACCGTCGTCTACTCCAAGTACGGCGGGACCGAGATCACCATTGACGGTGAGGACCTGCTGATCCTCTCCAGCCGGGACGTGCTGGCAAAGGTAGGTAAGTGATGCCGAAGATCCTGAAGTTCGACGAGGCCGCCCGCCGCGGCCTGGAGGCCGGCGTGAACAAGCTGGCCGACACCGTCAAGGTCACCCTGGGGCCCAAGGGCCGCAACGTCGTGATCGAGAAGAAGTTCGGCGCGCCGACCATCACGAACGACGGCGTCTCCATCGCCCGTGAGGTCGAGCTCGAGGACGTCTTCGAGAACATGGGCGCCCAGCTGGTGAAGGAGGTGGCGACGAAGACCAACGACGTCGCCGGCGACGGCACCACCACGGCCACCGTCCTCGCCCAGGCCCTCATCAAGGAGGGCCTGCGCAACGTGGCCGCCGGCGCCAACCCCCTCGCCCTCCGGAAGGGCATCGACAAGGCGGTCGCCGCCGCCGTCGAGTCCATCAAGGAGCAGGCGAAGGAGATCGACTCGAAGACGGAGATCGCCCAGGTGGCCTCCATCTCCGCCGCCGATGCCGCCATCGGTGAGGTCCTGGCCGACGCCATCGACAAGGTGGGGAAGGACGGCACGGTGACGGTGGAGGAGTCCAACACCTTCGGTATCGAGCTCGAGTTCACCGAGGGCATGCAGTTCGACAAGGGCTACCTGTCCCCGTACTTCGTCACCGACGCCGAGCGCCAGGAAGCGGTCCTCGACGACCCGCTCATCCTCTTCGCCAACCAGAAGATCAGCGCGGTCCACGACCTCGTGCCGGTGCTGGAGAAGGTCATGCAGACCGGCAAGCCGCTGCTCATCGTGGCCGAGGACGTCGAGGGCGAGGCGCTTGCCACCCTGGTCGTGAACAAGATCCGCGGGACGTTCACCTCGGTGGCCACGAAGGCCCCCGGCTTCGGCGAGCGCCGCAAGGCCATGCTCCAGGACATGGCCGTCCTGACCGGCGGGCAGGTGATCTCCGAGGAGATCGGCCTGAAGCTGGAGGGGACGACCATCGACCTGCTGGGGAAGGCCCGCCGGGTGATCGTCACGAAGGACGACACGACCATCGTCGAAGGCGGCGGTGCCGAGGAGGACGTGAAGGGTCGCATCGCCCAGATCAAGCGGGAGATCGACGAGACCGACTCCGACTGGGACCGGGAGAAGCTCCAGGAGCGGTTGGCCAAGCTGGCCGGCGGCGTCGCCGTCGTGAAGGTCGGCGCCGCCACCGAGGTGGAGCTGAAGGAGAAGAAGCACCGCATCGAGGACGCGCTCTCCGCCACCCGTGCCGCCGTCGAGGAGGGGATCGTCGCCGGTGGTGGTACCGCGCTGGTCCGTTCCCGTGACGCCGTGGCGAAGGTGGTCGGCTCCCTGGAGGGTGACGAGTCCACCGGCGCCTCGATCGTGGCCAAGGCGCTCGCCGCTCCGCTGTGGGCCATCGCCCACAACGCCGGCCTGGAGGGCTCGGTCGTCGTCCGGCAGGTGGAGTCGGAGACCGGCTCCATCGGCCTCAACGCCAACACCGGGGAGTTCGTGGACCTGGTGAAGGCGGGGGTCATCGACCCGGCCAAGGTGACCCGGTCCGCGCTGCAGAACGCGGCGTCGATCGCCGGCCTGCTCCTCACCACCGAGGCCCTGGTGGCCGACAAGCCCGAGAAGGTCGATGCCGCTGCCGCCGCCGCTGCCGCCGGAGGCATGGGCGGCATGGGCGGGATGGGTGGCATGGGCGGGATGATGTAGCACCATCGGGCTCCGGCATCGGCCGGATGCGCTGGCGGTCTCACCGGCCGGGTCCCCAAGGGGGCCCGGCCGGTGCCGCGCCGGACCCGCCCTGGGTGGTGCCGATCCCGTGCCGGCTACGGCACTCCGTCCTCCGGGGCGCCCTGGCATCCACCCGCCACCGGCGAGGGGACGGTGGCCGCCGAGGTGATGGTGGAGACGCCGGGGACCGACCCGCTCGCCATCATGGCGGCCACCTCGGAGTGCTCCCCCTTCAGGGTGTCGTTCAAGAAGGCGGTGGACACGGCGATCACGATCTGGCGGTCCTGGCCGGGGTCGAGGTAGGGCGGCATGTGCTCGGCGCCGAGCAACGACAGGTAGTACTTCGGCTGGGGCGCCTGGTCGTAGATCTGGACGCTGCAGGGCGGCGCGTTGATGGTGTCGGCCGTGCCCTGGGTGACGAGGAGGGGGACGTCGGGGCCGCCGGGTGGGAAGTAGGTGCCGCCGAAGCTGGTGAGCTCGGCGCCCGAGAAGATGATGGCCGCCTTCACCGCCGGGTCCTGCCAGGCGGAGTTGTCGGCGACCGCCAGGGTCACGTCGCCGCCGTCGGAGTGCCCGGCGATGGCGATCTCCGACGCGTTGATGATCCCGTCGAGCGGATTGCCGGCCGTGCTCCCTTCGGCCACCAGGTCGGCGATCACGCCGCGCAACTCGGCCGGATGGTTGATGATGTCACCCTCGTAGAGCCCGCCGGGCGCACCGGGAGAGGTGTGGGGGTAGGCGGGATCGGCCACGACGAAGCCGTCGGCCGCCCATGCCTGGAGGATGGCGGCGTAGGCCTCGGGAGCGATGTCGTAGCCCTGGGAGAACACGACCAACGGGTAGGGACCGCCGGCCGTGTCCGGGGCACCCGCCGCGTCGACCGGGTAGCGGACGTCGGTCGGCAGCACCTGCCCGCCGATGGCGAGCTGCACGGAGGTCATCCCCACGGTGAAGGGCGGCCCACCGGGGGCCACGGTCGTCGGGGGCGCCGACGTGGTCGGTGCCGTCGACGTGGAGCGCGGGGCCGAGGCGGTGGTCGAGGAGCGCGTGCGTGCCGGCGCGCCGTGGTGGTCGACGACGACAACGATGGTCACGGCAACCGCCACGAAGAGCACCACACCCGTGGCAGCGGTCACCCGTCGCAGCAGGTAGTGATGCCGCGTCGGGCGGTGTCGACCGGTGGGGGGCATCCGGGAAACTCTACGGCGCACGTCGTCCCACAGGGATGCACCCTGGTAGGGGGTGTCTGGCGTCCCCGGCCCATAGTCTGGAGGAACCGTGCTTCCCGGACCCTCCGACGACCGCCCGACCAACGCCCCGGTTCCTCCGCCGGCCGCCGGCCGCCAGGTGATCCCCCGCCCCGAGGGGTGGCGCCTGGGCCCGCCGCCGCCGTGGGCCGGGGTGGTGGCCGGGGGTGGAGGGCATATCTCCCTCCCGATGGTGCGCCGGGCCGTCGGAGCCGTCGCCACCCCGGCCCTGTCGGTGGACGGCTCCGGTCCGGACGGCTCCGGTCCGGGTGGCTCCGATCCGGTTGGCTCCGATCCGGTTGGCTCCGATCCGGTTGGCTCCGATCCGGGGACTGCACCCGGGTCGCTCCCGTTCTCGGCGGCGCGGTCGGCACCGCCGGGGACGACCGATCGCTCCGCCGTCCTCGTCGCCCTCTTCGAGGAGGACGGCGAGGCCCGCGTGATCCTCACCGTGCGGTCCGACCGTCTCCGTTCCCACCGGGGCGAGGTCGCCTTTCCGGGGGGGAGGCTGGACGCCGGGGAAGGACCGGTCGAGGCCGCCCTGCGGGAGGCGGAAGAGGAGGTGGGCCTGGCGCCCTCGCTGGTCGAGGTCATCGGGTCGCTCACCCCCCTGTCCACGTACTCGTCGGGCACGCGCATGACACCCATCGTGGGCACCCTCGCCTCGCGCCCGGTCCTGCGGGCCGCTCCCGGCGAGGTGGCCAGGATCTTCGACGTCTCCCTGCGTGACCTGATCGCCGACGGCGTGTTCCACACCGAGGTCTGGCCGCCCCGTCCCGGTCGCCCGGTGCTCCGAGCCGACGGGTCGGCGTTCTGGGGCGGGGCGGTGGCCCCGGTGGTCTTCTACGACGTCGCCGGGGAGACGGTCTGGGGCGCGACGGCCCGGATCCTCACCGAGCTGCTCGCGGCCGTGCTCGCTGCCGGCTGACGCCTCCGCCGCATTTCCCGCCCGGCGGCGGCGTCCCAGAAGGTATCCTGGGCCATCCTTTCCGACGCGCCACGGGAGTCTCGCCTCGGACGGGAGCGCCAGCAGTGCACCTACGGGCCGGAGGACTATCGACGTGGCTGAGCTAGAGATCGGCATCTTCAAGTCAGGGCGGAGGGCCTACGGGTTCGACGACATCGCCATCGTCCCCAGCCGGCGGACCCGTGATCCCGAGGACGTGGACATCAGCTGGGAGATCGACGCCTACCGGTTCGAGCTCCCGCTCATGGCCTCGGCCATGGACGGGGTGGTCTCGCCGTCCACCGCCGTCGAGATCGGCCGCCTCGGCGGTCTGGCCGTGCTCAACCTCGAGGGCCTGTGGACACGCTATGAGGATCCCACCCCGCTCTTCGACGAGATCCGCGAGCTCCCGGCGGAGAAGGCCACCGCCCGGATGCAGCAGATGTACGCCGAGCCAGTGCAGCTGGAGCTCGTCACCCAACGGGTGAAGGAGTTGAAAGAGGCGGGGATCACCACCGCTGCCTCGGTCACCCCCCAGCGGACGGCCAGCTTCGCCCCGGCGCTGCTCGCCGCCGAGCTGGACCTGCTCGTGATCCAGGGCACCGTGGTCTCCGCCGAGCACGTGTCCAAGACGAGTGAGCCCTTGAACCTGAAGCGGTTCATCCGGGAGTTCGAGATCCCGGTCATCGTGGGTGGGTGTGCGTCCTACCAGGCTGGGCTCCACCTCATGCGGACCGGCGCCGTCGGCGTGCTCGTGGGGGTCGGCCCCGGCAACGCCTGCACGACCCGGGGCGTGCTCGGGATCGGCGTGCCCCAGGCCACCGCCATCGCCGACGTGGCCGGGGCGCGGATGCGCCATCTCGACGAGACCGGGGTCTACTGCCACGTCATCGCCGACGGCGGCATGTCCAAGGGCGGGGACATCGCCAAGGCCATCGCCTGCGGAGCCGACGCCGTCATGCTCGGCTCCCCGCTGTCGTCCGCGGTGGAGGCTCCGGCCCGGGGCTACCACTGGGGCATGGCCACGTTCCATCCCACCCTCCCCCGTGGGGCGCGTGTCCAGACGACGACCCGGGGCACCCTCCAGGAGATCCTGCTCGGCCCGGCCCACGAGAACGACGGGCGGATGAACCTGTTCGGCGCCCTCCGGACCGCCATGGCCACGTGTGGCTACCAGTCGGTGAAGGAGTTCCAGAAGGCCGAGGTCATGGTGGCGCCCTCGCTCCAGACAGAGGGGAAGGACCTGCAGCGCTCGCAGGGTGTCGGCATGGGGCATTGAGCCAGGACGTGCCCGGAGCCGGGCTGCGACCCGAAGGTCTGCGCGCCGGGCCCGTGCTCGTCGTGGACTTCGGTGCCCAGTATGCCCAGCTCATCGCCCGCCGGGTGCGTGAGGCGCACGTCTTCTCCGAGATCGTCCCCCACACCATGCCGGCCGCCGAGCTCCTGGCCCGCCGGCCGAGCGGCATCATCCTCTCTGGCGGTCCGAAGTCGGTGAACGAGGTGCCGGCTCCGGTCGTCGACCCCGCCGTCTACGACGCCGGGGTGCCGATCCTCGGGATCTGCTACGGCGCGCAGCTCCTCGCCCGAGAGCTCGGGGGCGAGGTGGCGAGGACCGGTCGGGGCGAGTACGGCCGGACGGCGCTCCGTATCGACGCCAGCTCGCCGCTCTTCGTCGACTGGCCGGCGGACACCGAGGTGTGGATGAGCCATGGGGATGCCATCACCGCCGTGCCCGACGGGTGGGAGGTCGTCGCCACCACCGCCGGTGCGCCGGTGGCCGCCTTCCAGAGTCGTGACCGCCGGATCTACGGGGTGCAGTTCCATCCCGAGGTCGTCCACACCGAGCGGGGTGCTGACCTGCTGGAGGCGTTCCTGCTCGACGTGTGCGGCTGCCCGCCGACGTGGACGCACACGTCGATCATCGAGTCCCAGGTCGAGGCCGTTCGGGCCCAGGTCGGGACGGCGCCCGTCCTGTGCGCGCTCTCCGGTGGCGTGGACTCGGCGGTGGCGGCCGCCCTCGTGCACAAGGCCGTCGGCGACCAGCTCACCTGCGTGTTCGTCGACACCGGCCTGATGCGCGCCGGTGAGGGCGAGCAGGTCGAAGAGACATTCCGGCGCCAGTTCGCCGTGGACCTGGTGCACGTGAAGGCGGCGGACCGGTTCTTTGCCGCCCTGGCCGGGGTCACCGATCCCGAGGTGAAGCGCAAGACGATCGGGGAGCTGTTCATCCGGGTGTTCGAGGAGGTGGCCCGGGACCTGGTGCACGCGGCGACCGTGCCCGCTCTCGCCGCGGGGCCGGCGACCGGCAGCGCACCGACCGGCAGCGGGGCACCCGTCGGGTTCCTGGTGCAGGGCACGCTCTATCCCGACGTCATCGAGTCGGGCTCACCCGATGCCGCCAAGATCAAGTCCCATCACAACGTGGGGGGGCTCCCCGATGACCTGGCGTTCGACCTGGTCGAGCCGCTCCGCTTGCTGTTCAAGGACGAGGTGCGGGCGGTCGGCGAGGAGCTGGGCCTGCCCCACGACATCGTCTGGCGCCAGCCGTTCCCCGGACCGGGACTGGCGGTGCGGATCGTCGGGGAGGTCACGCCCGAGCGGGCGGAGATCCTGCGGGCCGCCGACGCCATCGTCCTCGAGGAGATCCGCCGAGCCGGCCTCTACCGGGAGCTGTGGCAGAGCTTCGCCGTGCTGCCCGCCGTCCGGACGGTGGGGGTGATGGGCGACGGCCGCACCTACGCCTACCCGATCGTGATCCGGGCGGTGACGAGCGACGACGCCATGACCGCCGACTGGGCCCGCCTCCCCTACGACCTCCTGGAGCGGCTGTCCTCCCGCATCATCAACGAGGTGGAGGGGGTCAACCGGGTGGCGCTCGACATCACGTCGAAGCCGCCCGGCACCATCGAGTGGGAGTGACGGTGACGGGCTCCGGGCCCGACCTACGCCCGGCGGGCCGTTCGGACGCCTCGGCGCTCCTCGACGGGCTCACCGAACCCCAGCGCCAATCGGTCGTGCACCGGGGTGGCCCGCTCCTCGTCGTGGCCGGGGCCGGTTCGGGCAAGACGCGGGTGCTCACCCGCCGCATCGCCCACCTGGTGGCGACCGGGGACGCCGCACCGTGGGAGATCCTGGCCATCACCTTCACCAACAAGGCGGCCGACGAGATGCGCCGGCGGGTGATCGACCTCGTGGGCCCCCGCGGCGAACGCATGGCGGTCTCGACGTTCCACTCGGCCTGCGTGCGGATCCTGCGCACCCACGGTGACCGGCTCGGCTACCGGGGCTCGTTCACCATCTACGACGACGCCGACTCGCGCCGGTTGGCGGAGCTCGTCTGCCGGGAGCTCGACATCGACACGAAGAAGCTGTCACCCCGCGCCGTCCTGGGCCAGATCAGCCAGGCGAAGTCCCAGAGCCTGGGCCCGACCGAGTACCGGGATGCCGCCGTCACCATCTTCGACCGGCGTATCGCCGACGTCTTCGACCTCTACCAGCGCCGCCTGGTGGCCGCCAACGCCATGGACTTCGACGACCTCCTCCTCAACGCCGTGCGGCTGTTCGCCGATCACCCCGACGTCCTCGACCGCTACCAGGACCGGTTCCGGCACGTGCTCATCGACGAGTACCAGGACACGAACGGCGTGCAGAACGCCCTGGCCGTGCAGCTGGCCGGCCGGAACGGGAACATCGTGGTCGTCGGGGACAGCGACCAGTCGGTCTACCGGTTCCGGGGGGCCGACATCACCAACATCCTGGAGTTCGAGGCGGCTTTCCCCGACGCGACGACCATCATGCTCGAGCAGAACTTCCGCTCGACCCAGACCATCCTCGACGCCGCCAACGCCGTGATCGCCAACAACGTGTCCCGGGTGCCCAAGGCGCTGTGGACAGCCGGCGACACCGGGGAGCCCATCGTCCGGTACCGGGCGGAGGACGAGCGGGACGAGGCCTCCTTCGTGGCCGGGGAGATCCTCCGGCTCCACCGGGACACCGGTCTCGCCTTCGGTGATGCCGCCGTCTTCTACCGGACGAACGCCCAGAGCCGGGCCGTGGAAGAGGCGCTCGTCCGTCACGAGGTGCCCTACCAGGTCATCGGCGGCACCCGGTTCTACGACCGGCGCGAGGTCAAAGACGTGCTGGCCTACCTCCGGGTGGTGGCCAACCCGGACGACGAGGTGAGCTTCCGACGGGTGGTGAACGTGCCCCGGCGCGGGGTGGGGGACACCTCGGTGGCCCGCCTGGCCGAGTGGGCGCGGCGGGAGGGAGCGTCCTTCGGGGAAGCGGCGGCCCGGGCCACCGAGGCCGGGGTCACCGGGAAGGCGGCCCGGGCCCTTGCCGACCTGGCAGCACTGCTGGTCGACCTCCGGGCGCGGGCCCGCATCACCGATCCGCCTGATGGCGGGGCCGACCTGCTCGGCTTCGATCCTCCGGAGGTCGAGGCGACGGCCCCCGGCCCCGGCTCCGACCACCGGGCGGCCTCCGACTCCGACGACCTGCCCGGCCCCGACGACCTGCCCGGTCCCGGCGATCTGCTCGGTCCCGGCGACCTGGTCGTCGAGATCATCGAGCGCACCGGCTACCGGAGCGAGCTCCTGGCCGACGGCAGCATCGAGGCCCTCGGCCGGGTGGAGAACCTCGACGAGCTCCGGGGCGTGGCCTCCCAGTACGAGACGTTGGCGGCGTTCCTGGAGGCGGCCGCGTTGGTGGCGGATGCCGATGAGCTCGACGGAGACGGGAGCCGGGTCGCCCTCATGACGCTCCACGTGGCCAAGGGGCTGGAGTTCCCAGCGGTGTTCCTGGTGGGCATGGAAGACGGGATCTTCCCCCACGCACGATCGCTCGGCGACCCGGTCGAACTGGAAGAGGAGCGGCGGCTGTGCTACGTCGGTATCACCCGGGCGAAGCGGTACCTCTTCGTCACCCATGCCTGGAGCCGGATCCTCTACGGCGCTCCCCAGAGCAACGTCCCCAGCCGTTTCCTCGCCGAGATCCCCGACGAGCTGGTCCGGGACGTCGGTGGCCGGGCGCACCGGGCCGACCGGGCCGACCACTTCGACCGGATCGACCGGATCGACCGGTGGGGCTCAGAGCCGAGGGACGAAGGAGGCATGCCGGGCCGGAGCCTCTTCGGGCGCGGGAGCATCGCCGACGCGGGGACCGGCGGGCGCCGGCGCCGGCCCGAGGGAACGGGCGCCGAGAAGCTCGGCCTCGCTGCCGGGGACCGCGTCGTCCACGGTCGATGGGGCGAGGGCACCGTCGTGTCGACGGCGGGCTCCGGGGAGGACGCCGAGGCGGTGGTGGTGTTCGAGTCCTTCGGGCGCAAGCAGCTGCTCTTGCGCATGGCTCCGCTCAAGCGGGCCTGAAGACGCGCATGGCTCCGCTCAAGCGGGCCTGAAGACGCGCATGGCTCCGCTCACGCTCAGCCCGGGACGCGACGCCAGAGGGCCCGGGGCAGGTGTCGCATGACGGCGAAGACCCACCGGAGGACGGGGGGAACGTAGACGACGGCCGCTCCCCGTTCGATGCCCCGCACCACCGCCGTGGCCACCTCTTCGGGGGTGGTGGCAAAGGGGGCAGGGTCCATCCCCGAGGTCATCCGGCCCACGACGAAGCCGGGTCGCACGATGGTGACCCGCACCCCGCTCCCAGCGAGGGAGTCGTCGAGACCCTGGGCGAAGGCGTCCAGACCCGCCTTCGACGAGCCGTAGACGAAGTTGGCCCGGCGAGCCCGCTCGCCTGCCACCGACGACAGCACGACGAGCCGGCCATGCCCCTGGCGGCGCAGCCGATCGGCCACGGCCAGGGATACCGCCGCCATCCCCGTGAAGTTGGTCGTGAGCACTCGGGCCGCCGCCACCGGATCGTGCTCGTCGGTGGCCTGGTTGCCGAGGATCCCGGCGGCGACGACCACGACGTCGAGATCCCCGAACCGGTCGAAGGTCTCCGCCGCGAAGGCGGCATGGCTGTCGATGGCCTCGGCGTCGAAAGGCACGATCTCGACCGTCTTCGCCCCGGCGGCTCGTAGGGCGGCGGCGGGGCCGGCCATGCGCTCGGGATCGCGGCCGGCCAGCACCACGGTGCCGCATCCCTTGCCCACGAGCTGCGTGACGATGGCCAGGCCGATCTCCGAGGTGCCGCCCAGCAGCAGCGCCGACTGTGGTCGTCCCAGGGCATCGATCATCGGTGTCGCTCCGTTCGTGTCGTCGGGGTGGTACCGGAGGACCGCTCCGGGGTGGTACCGGGGGACCGCTCCGGGGTGTCGTCGGAGGGCGGGGCCGAGCCCACGCCGCCGGGTGCGGGTGTGCCCGACCGGCACAGCCCCAGCCGGCGGCCCAGGTCGGATCGGTCCTTCACGGCGAGCCAGCGGTCGAGCTCCGGGTACATGACCGGGAGCATCGCCGGGGAGAGGCGGGAGTCCTTGGCCAGGTAGATCCGCCCGCCCGCGTCGGCGACCTCGTCGTCGAGCCGGTCCAGCAGGGGGCCGAGCGCCTCGGACCCGACCGGGAGGTCGAGCGCCAGGGTCCACCCCGGCATCGGGAAGGAAAGCGGGCCGGGGTCGGCGGGGCCGAACCGCTTCAGCACTGCCAGGAACGACGCCAGGTGGGAACGTCCCAGCTGCTCGATCACCCGGCGCACGGTCTCTCCGTGCTCGTCGCCCACCACGAACTGGTACTGGAGGAAGCCCCGGGGTCCGTAGAGCCGGTTCCAGCGGGCCACCCCGTCGAGCGGGTGGAAGAACGCCGCCATGTGGTGGGGTCGTCCCCGCTCGAGCTTGGGTGCCTTGCGGAACCAGAGCTCGTTGAAGGCCCCCACGGTCACGGGGTTGAGCAGCCCACCCGGCGGGGTGACCGGCACGCTCGCCACGGTCCGGGGCGCAAAGGCCCGTGCCCGGGCCGGGTCCCTGCGGAGGCGGGTGGGAAGGTCATCGAGCCGGGCGTGGTCGCCCCGGGTGAGGACGGACCGGCCCAGGCGCCTCCCGGTCGCCTGGCAGTCGATCCACGCCACCGAGTAGTGGTACCCGGCGTCGCCGGTGCTCATCCGAGCCATCACGTCGTCGAGGTCCTCGGCCCGCTCGGTGTCCACCAGGAGGTAGCTGGAGTCGACGGGGATCATCTGCACCGTGGCATCGACGATCACGCCGGTCAGGCCCATCCCCCCCGCCGTCGCCCAGAACAGGTCGGCGTCGGTGTCCGGCCGGAGGTCCACGGTCCCGGTCGGCGTGGCCAGCGTCATCGCCAGCACGTGGGAGCAGAAGCTCCCGTCGCGGTGGTGGTTCTTGCCGTGGATGTCGGCGGCGATCGCTCCCCCCACCGTCACCAGGCGGGTGCCGGGGGTGACCGGTACGAACCAGCCGAGGGGGACGAAGCGCTCCATCAGGGTCTGCAGGCTCACTCCACCGCCGACCCGGACGACACCCCCGTCGAGATCGACGGCGTGGATGGCGTCCAGCCACGTGGCGTCGAGCACGATCCCGCCGGCGTTCTGGGCGGCGTCGCCATAGGCGCGTCCCAGACCCCGGGCCACCACCCCTCTCCCCGGAGGAGCACCGTCGCCGCCGGTCCCGCCCCCGGTCATGACCGCCTCGACGACGTCGGGGTGGACGGCGTGGACGACGTCGGCCGCTGTCCCGCTGGTGCGGCCCCAGCCGGTCAGGATCGAGTGGTTCGGGGGGAACCGGGTCACGCGACGTAGATCCCCACCGCGAACAGCGCTACCCACGCCAACCCGTAGAGCTGGAGCCGGTGGTCGTGGATGGCCAGCTCCTCGGGCGCGGAGCCGACACCCGAGTCGAGCAGGCGCACGACGTGGAGGAGCCCGATGACAAAGGGGATGATGGTGAGCTGGAACCAGATCGGATCGTGTCCAGGGTGGGCCTGCCCAGCCCGCTCGAAGGCCCACAGGCAGTACGCGGTGATCGTCACCGCCGCCGCCGCCGTCCGGACGGCCTGGAGGAACGACGGGGTGTACAGGTTCAATGTCCGTCGGACCTGGGCCTGGTCGGCGACGGCACCGTGGAGGAGGTGCTGCTCGCCGGATCGCTTGCCCGTGACGATGAGGAGGGAGCCGAACGAGGCCACGATGATGAACCAGTTGGACAGGGCGACGCCCGCCGCCAGCCCACCGGCGATGGCCCGGAGCACGAACCCCGAGCTGACGGCGGCCAGGTCGAGGACCGGCTCGTTCTTCAGCTCCAGCGAGTACGCCACGTTGACGAGGCAGTAGATCCCCATCACCAGCGCCAGCCGCCAGCCGGCCAGGGCCCACGCCAGGCCGACGGCGCCGGCCATGGACGGCACGGCGATGGCGAGGGCGAGTGGGACCGGGACGATCCCGGCGGCGATCGGGCGGTGCCGCTTGGTCGGGTGGCTCCGGTCGGCCCGGACGTCGGCGGCGTCGTTGAGGAAGTAGGTGCCCGACGCCCCGAGGCAGAAGATGGCGAACGCCCCGAGGGTCTGGGTGAGGACGTGGGCGTGGAGCAGCACCCCGGCCGCGCCCGGAGCGACGAACACGAGGACGTTCTTCAACCACTGGCGAGGCCGGGCCACCCGGACGATCCCCCGTGCCACGGCACGGACGGAAGGGGGAGCGGCCGGAGACGGGGGCGGTTCGATGGGCTTCACGGCTTCGGCCGGCGTCGTCACGGCGTCCTCCGATTCCGGGTGGTCGTCCTCGCTGGCAGCCTGAAGAACGTACCATGCTCTCTGCCATGGCCCCGGATCTCCCGGGACCCGGCACGCCCGGGCTCCGGTCCTGGTTGGCCGGGCAGGGGGGGCACGTGCCTAGTATCTCCCACCGTGAAACGACCCTATCGAGTGGTCGTGGCCAAGCCCGGCCTCGACGGGCACGACCGCGGCGTGAAGGTCATCGCCCGGGCGTTGCGCGACAGCGGGTTCGAGGTGATCTACACCGGGCTCCACCAGACGCCGGAGCAGATCGTCCAGGCGGTCGTCCAGGAGGATGCCGACGCGCTCGGCCTGTCGCTGCTCTCCGGGGCCCATCTCACGTTGGTCCCCCGGGTGCTCGACGGCCTGCGGGCCGAGGGGCTCGGCGACGTGCTGGTCGTGGTGGGCGGCATCATCCCCGACGCCGACATCCCGGTGCTGAAGGAGGCGGGGGTGGCCGAGGTCTTCACGCCCGGGGCGCCGCTCCCGGCCATCGGGGCCTGGTTGGCGGAATCGCTGGACGCGCGGGAGGGTGAGGGTTCGTGAGGTAGACGGCCTGACCGGCCTGACCGGGTACCGGCGGGCGCCGGCGAGCACCGCCGCCGGTGGGGCCCCGGTGTCCGCACGGGGCGCAAAAAGAGAACTAAAGACAACCGACGACAGACAACCGACAACAGGCAGAGGCGCGATCCAACCGACACGGGCGGGGACGAGAGCAGCGACGAGCGTAGAGAGAGGAACGGTTCCAGTGGATCTCTTCGAGTACCAGGGCAAGCAGTACTTCGCCCGGTTCGGCATCCCGACGTCGAAGGGCGGCGTGGCCGACACCGTCGACGAGGCGGTGGCCGTCGCCGACGAGGTCGGCTACCCGGTGGTCGTGAAGGCCCAGGTGAAGGTGGGCGGCCGAGGGAAGGCCGGCGGGGTGAAGCTGGCCAACGACGCCGGTGAGGTTCGCACCCACGCCGGGTCGATCCTCGGGCTCGACATCAAGGGCCACGTGGTGCACCGCCTGTGGGTCGAGCACGCCTCGGACATCTCCCGCGAGTACTACGCCAGCTTCACGCTCGACCGGGCGGCCAAGCGTCACCTCGGGATGCTCTCGGCGGAGGGCGGGGTCGAGATCGAGGAGGTGGCCGTGTCCAACCCGGACGCCATCGCCATGCGCTCCATCGACCCGGTGGACGGTCTCGACCTCGCCGCCGCCCGGGAGTGGGTGGCGGCGGCCAACCTGGACGAGCCGGCCCGCGAGCAGGCGGCGGCCCTTCTCGTCGACCTCTACCGGTGCTACGTGGAGGGCGACTGCGACCTGGCCGAGATCAACCCGCTCATCCTCACCCCGGAGGGAAGGGTGCACGCGCTGGACGCCAAGGTCACCCTGGACGACAACGCCACCTACCGCCATCCGGAGTGGGCGGAGTTCGCCGCCACCGAGGTCGAGGACGAGCGCGAGGCCCGGGCCAAGGCGCGGGGGCTCAACTACATCGGGCTCGACGGTTCGGTGGGGATCATCGCCAACGGCGCCGGTCTGGCCATGAGCACGCTGGACGTGGTCAACCAGTGCGGGGGCGCGGCGGCGAACTTCCTCGACATCGGGGGCGGGGCCAACGCCGACGTGATGGCCGCCGCCCTGGAGGTGATCAACTCCGATCCGGCGGTGCGGGCCATCTTCGTCAACATCTTCGGCGGGATCACCAGGGTCGACGAGGTGGCCAAGGGGGTGATCGAGGCGCTCGGCCGGGTGGAGATCAGCTCGCCCATCGTCCTGCGCCTCGACGGCACGAACGCGCCGGCCGGTCGGGAGATCCTGGCCAGCCACCTGTCCGACCGGCTCGTGGCCGAGCCGACCATGATCGATGCCGCCCGCCGCGCGGTGGCCTTCGCAGGAGGGAAGTCATGAGCATCTTCGTCGACGAGAGCACCACGGTGGTCGTCCAGGGCGTGAGCCCCACCAGCCAGGGCCTGTACCACGGCCTCCGGAACCGGGCCTACGGCACGAAGGTGGTGGCGGGAACGAACCCGAAGCGGGGCGGCGAGGAGATCGAGGGCATGCCCATCTACGCCACGGTGGCCGAGGCCGTGGCGGCGACCGGGGCGAACGCGTCGTTCATCTCGGTGCCGCCTCCCGGGGCGGCGGCGGCCATCATCGAGGCGGCGGAGGCCGGCGTGCCCTTCATCGTGTGCATCACCGAGGGCATCCCCGCCCAGGACGAAGCCCTGGTATTCAACCGCCTGCGCCGGGAGTTCCCCTCGACCCGGCTGCTCGGGCCGAACTGCCCGGGGATCATCTCACCGGGCAAGTGCAACATCGGGATCACCTCGGGGGACATCGCCCTCGCCGGCGGGCCCGTGGGGATCGTGAGCCGGTCGGGCACGCTCACCTACCAGGCGCTCCACGAGCTCTCCCAACAGGGCGTGGGCCAGACGACCTGTGTCGGCATCGGTGGCGACCCGGTGCCGGGCACCAGCTTCATCGACTGCCTGCGGGCGTTCGAGGACGACCCTGACACCCGGGCCGTCATGATGATCGGCGAGATCGGCGGATCGGCCGAGGAGGAGGCGGCCGAGTTCATCGGTGCCTCGATGACCAAGCCCGTCGTGTCCTACATCGCCGGGGTCACGGCACCGGCCGGCCGGAAGATGGGCCATGCCGGCGCCATCATCTCCGGGTCCAAGGGAACCGCCCAGACGAAGATGACGGCGCTGGCCGCCGCTGGCGTCACCGTGGCCCAGAACCCGACCGAGGCCGGCGAGGCCATGGTCGACGTGGTCAGGAAGCTGGGCTGAGCGACGACCGACCCCGGCCCGGCACGACGGTCCCCTCGGGCGTCCCGTCGGCCCAGGCCCAGGAGGGACGGCCCATCGAGGCGGTGATCTTCGACCTCGACGGCCTGCTCATCGACTCCGAGCCGCTCTGGCGGCAGGCGGAGATCGAGGTGTTCGGCTCGCTCGGCCTCCACCTCTCGGAGTGGGACGTGCGCCAGACCATGGGGCTGCGGATCGACGATGCCGTGCGCCACTGGTGGGACCGGCATCCCTGGGACGGGCCCAGCCGGGCCGAGGTGGAGCGGGCGGTGACGGCGCGGGTCGCCGACCTGATCGCCTCCGAGGGGACGCCGATGCCGGGCGCCGTCGAGGCGGTGGAGCAGGCGTCGGGCAGTGGCCGGCAGGTGGCCGTGTGCTCGGGCTCCTACGCCGTGGTCATCGAGGCCGCCCTGGACCGGCTGGGCCTGCGCGCCGCGGTGTCGGTGTGGCACTCTGCGGAGTGGGAGCCGATGGGAAAGCCCCACCCCGGCGCCTACCTCACGACGGCGGCGAAGCTCGGCCGCGACCCCCGGGCGTGCCTGGCCGTCGAGGACTCCTTCAACGGTGCCCTGGCCGGGAAGGCGGCGCGTATGCGGGTGGTGGTGGTACCGGAGCCCGGCGCCCAGGGCTCGCCGATCTGGGGGTTCTGCGACGCCGAGCTGGGCTCGCTCCTGGCGTTCGACGCCGCCCTGCTCGACCGGCTGTCGCACTGAGGGCTCAGCCCGGCCCGGCCCCGGGGGTTCACCGGCCCCGGATCCGATACCGGGAGCAGGCCGCGGGCTTCCCGCCGGCCCGGGGTCCAGGAGCAGCAGAGGAATGCCGGATCCGCGCTTGAGTTTTCGCCCGGCTGTGCCGATGCTTTGCATGCGAGGGACGGACCGGGGCAGGGGGGATCGGTCGGTGCGACACCCGAGCCGGTGGGTAGGCCGGCCGGGTCGCACCCGACCGGTTCGCCAGGATCACTCCGGGTAGCTCAGTCCAGTTCCTCAGACGGGCCCCCGCCCTCCCCCGGCGGGTTCCCGTCCTCCCCCGACGGGGCCCCATCTTCCCCTGATGGGCTCCCGTCTGCCCCGGGGCCGGTCCCGAAGGCGTCCGGGTGCTTGCCGTCCCGACCGTCCCGACCGTCCCGACCGTCCCGACCGTCCCGACCGTCCCGACCGTCCCGACGCCGCCGCCGGGCGGTGATCCCGTAGGCCGACCCCGCTCCCACCAGCACGACGGCGACGGCGCCCACGACCCACCATCCACTGGTCCCACCGGCCGGTGGTGGGGGCGGCTTCGTGGCCGGTGAGCTGGAGGCGAACCGGTACTGTGACCGGGCCATCGCCGTGGCCGCCGCCGTCGGCGGGGACGCGGCGATGTCGAGCACGGCGACGAGGTCGACGACGTCTCCGGTGGCGAACACCTCGACCACGAGGCGGGGCGTCACCCCGTCGGTCGTGGGCCCGGTCCAGACCGAGCCGTGCCCCTCGGGCACGCCGCCCGGTCGGAAGGTGGAGGCGAGGGTGTAGCCACTGATCCCGGTGGCCGAGGAGAACTGCCGGTCGAGAGCGGCCAGCTCCCTGCGGGCATAGGCCCGATCCAGCTGGCGGGCCAGGGCCACCGTGAGCTGGGTCCGGCTCGTCCCGTCCCACCACACTCCCCAGTAGCTCGGGAGCGCACTGACCCGCCCGTGCCCGTCGGTGACGCCGGCCGGGGCCAGGTACACCGGCGGGTTGACCGGCACCGTCGCCCTCGACACCCCCTTGTCCACGGACCGCGGCGTCGCCGAGGTGCCGATACCCGTGGACACGGGGGAGAAGCCGGTGGGGACGGCCGGGGTCACGAGGCCGGCGATCCCACGGCGGGCCGCCACCGGCGCCGGCGCCGCGCCGGCTGTTTCGAGCGCCCAGGGGCCGGCCACCACCGGGCCGATGACGATCGCCGCGGCCAGGAGGGCACTGGCGGGCAGCGTCGGGAGCGTCCGCACAGCGGCAGGGTAGCGGGAACCGGCGGTCCGCACCGGCCGGCGCCGCTGGTAGCGTTCGTCCGTGCTGGATGGTGCGACGCCCGAGCCCGCTGCGCCCGCTGTCCTCGCCGTGCTGGTCTCGGGGGCGGGCACGATCCTGGAGGCGATCCTGGCCGGCGGGCTCGACGTCCGCATCGTGGTCTCCGACCGCCCCTGCCGGGGGCTGGAGGTGGCCCGGGCCGCCGGGATCGAGGCGGTGCTGGTCGACCGGCGCGCCTTCGGGGGGTTCGGGCCGGGCTTCGACCGGTGGGCCTACACCGAGGAGGTGACGGGCACCCTGGTGCGGGCCGGCGTCGACATCGTCGCCATGGCCGGCTTCGGCACGGTGCTCGACCGCCCTGTCCACGACCGCTTCCCGGGACGGATCTTGAACACCCACCCGGCACTCCTGCCGGCGTTCCCCGGATGGCACGCCGTCGAGGACGCCCTGGCGGCGGGGGTGGCGGTGACGGGGACGACGGTCCATCTGGCCACGCTGGAGATGGATGCAGGGCCGATCCTGGCCCAACAGGAGGTGCCCGTCGTGCCGGGCGACACGGTGGCCTCCCTGCACGAGCGCATCAAGGACGTCGAGCGGACGTTGTACCCCGAGACCATTCGGTCGTTCGCCACCCGGTTGGCAGCCTCGGGGCGGGATGGACGAGGATCGAGCCCGGAGGTGTGCACGGGATGAGGGCATTGCTGTCGGTGTACGACAAGACAGGTCTGGTGGAGCTGGCGTCGGGGCTGGTCGAGCTGGGCTGGGAGCTGGTCTCGAGCGGAGGCACGTCCCAGTGCCTGGACGACGCCGGGATCCCCCACACCGAGGTAGCGGAGGTGACGGGCGCCCCCGAGATGCTGGGCGGCCGGGTCAAGACGCTCCATCCCGCCATCCACGGCGGGATCCTCGCCGATCGCTCAGAGCCCGCGCACCTGGACGACCTGGAGCGCCGCGGCATCGCCGCCATCGACCTCGTCGTGTGCAACCTCTATCCGTTCGCGTCGCAGCCCTCCGTCGAGATGATCGACGTCGGCGGGCCCACCATGGTGCGGGCCGCGGCGAAGAACCACGCCCACGTGGGGGTCGTCGTCGACCCGGCTGCCTACCCACAGGTCCTCGGAGAGCTGCGCGCCGCCGGGACGCTGGCCGAGGCCACTCGCCGGCGTCTGGCCCGGGACGCGTTCGCCCATACCGCCACCTACGACGCCGCCATCGTGGAGTGGCTGGACGGGGGCGGTCCCGACCGGCCGGCCTCCGGCGAGCGCGGCGGGGCTGCTGGCGGAGGTGCGGGCGGGGCTGCCGGTGAGGGTGAAGGGGGTGAGACGGGTGACGGCCTCGAGGACGGGGTCGTCCTGCCTCCCACCATCCACCTCAGCCTGGAGCGGGCCGGCTCCCTCCGCTACGGCGAGAACCCCCACCAGCGCGGTGCCCGCTACCGGGTAGCCGGCCAGGAGTCCTGGTGGGACCGGGTGGTCCAGCACGGCGGGAAGGAGCTGTCCTACCTGAACCTCTTCGACACCGACGCGGCGTGGCGGCTGGTCCACGAGGTGGTCCCGGCCGGCGGTCCGGCCGTGGCCGTCGCCATCGTCAAGCACGCCAACCCGTGCGGTGCGGCGGTGGCCCCCACCCTTGTCGAGGCATACGAGCGGGCGCTCAGCGCCGACCCCACCTCGGCCTTCGGCGGGATCGTGGCCATCGGCGGCACGGTGACCATGGCCGTGGCCGAGGCGATCGCCGCCGGTCCCCAGGCCGACGTCATCGTGGCCCCCGGCTACGAGCCCGACGCCCTCGCCGCCCTGGCGGCCAGGCGGAAGGCCACCCGCCTCCTGTCGGCGGAGGCGCCCGAGCCGATCGGCCGCCAGTACCGCCACCTGGGGGCGGGGAGCATGCTCGTCCAGGAGGCCGACCGGTTTCTCGTGCCGCCGGGGGAGTGGGAGGTGGTCACGAAGGTGGCTCCGTCCGACGGGCAGTGGGACGACCTGGCCTTGGCGTGGAAGCTGTGCGCCCGCACCACCTCCAACGCCATCGTGGTGGTGCGGGGCGGCCAGGCGGTGGGCGTGGGCGCCGGTCAGCAGTCCCGGGTGGTGGCGGCCGAGCTGGCCGTGGCCAAGGCCGGTGACCGGGCCGTGGGCGGTGCGGCGGCCAGCGACGCGTTCTTCCCGTTCCCCGACGGCATGCAGGTCCTGGCGGCGGCGGGTGTGGCCGCCATCGTCCAGCCCGGGGGCTCGATCCGGGACGGCGAGGTGACGGCGGCGGCCGACGAGGCCGGCATCGCCATGGTGCTGGCCGCGGGCGAGCGTCACTTCCGGCACTGAACCAGCCGGCTGGCGGGACGGTGA
>JAKADK010000143.1 GCA_021820665.1 Actinomycetes bacterium
GGTGGTGGGGATCGCTGCGGTCCCCGGGGGCGGTGGTTACTGGGAGGTGGCCTCCGACGGGGGGGTCTTCTCCTTCGGGGACGCCCGGTTCTACGGGTCCGCCTCCTACACGCCTCCGGCCCCGGCGACCACCCACGTCATCATCCCGCCGGACAATCCCGGCGATTCGATCCCCCCGGTGCCGGACTACCTCACGGCGTGCTCCGCCGGAAGCACCGCCTGCAACGCAGATGCGCTCTGGGCCACCGATGCGGCGAGGATGGCCCTGGAAGGGCTCCCACCGATCACCCTTCCCTCGACATGGGCGACCCTCAGCCCTGGCGAGCAGCTCTTCGTCCTTGCGGACATCGAACGCGTCAGCCGGGGGCTCCCACCCGCCGTCGGGATGGTGGCGTCCCTGGACGCCGAGGCCGAGGCGGCGGCGGCGGCCGGGACCGATCCGGTCCCCGGCGGCTCGACCCTCGTGGCGTGGGGATCGAACTGGGCGTTGACGTTCGGGGGACCCCTGGGCGCCAACTACGGCTGGATGTACGACGACGGCGTCGGCGGGGGGAACGGGGGCTGTACGTGGCCCGGCGCGCCCAGCTGCTGGATGCATCGTGACAACATCCTCGGAGACTGGCTCGCCTCCGATCCGAGCGGAACGCTCGTGATGGGAAGCGCACAGGTCGGCACCGGAGGCGGCGAGACCTCCGACGCCGAGATCCTCGGTGTCACCAGTGCCGTCCCGACGTTCGTCTACACGTGGGCCCAGGCGGTTGCGGCCGGCGCCAGCTGACCGACCTGGCTGACCGGTTGACCGACCTGGCTGGCCGGTTGACCGGTGGGAGCCGGCTGCCCGACGCAGCCCGGCCCCGGCACTTCATCCGGGCCGCGTGGTTGTTGCGAACACGGACCGGGTAGATTCGGAGCGCTGACGATCGCGGCGCCGCCGGGCTGGCGGTGTGGCCGGGAGGAGCAGGTGATGACCGACGTACTGGCGGCACTGGACAGCACCGGCCTGCTCCGGAGCTTCGGCCGCACCCGCGCCCTCACCGAGGCGCTGGCCGACCCGCTCTCCCCGGAAGACCAGACCGTCCAGTCGATGCCCGATGCCAGCCCGACGAAGTGGCACCGGGGCCACACGTCGTGGTTCTTCGAGACGTTCCTCCTCGACGGGAAGCTCCCCGGCTACCGCTGCCACGACCCGGCCTATCGCTACCTGTTCAACTCGTACTACGAGGCGGTCGGGGACCGCTACCCCCGGGCGCAGCGCGGCCTCATCACCCGGCCGGGCGTGACCGAGATCGGCGCCTACCGGGCGGCGGTGGACGAGGCCATGGGGACCCTCCTCGCCCTCGACGGCAGTGACGACACGACGGCCCTGGTCACGCTGGGCATCCATCACGAACAGCAGCACCAGGAGCTCCTGCTCATGGACATCAAGCATGCCCTGTCGTGCAACCCGCTCCTTCCCGCCTATGGAGCACCTGTCCCGCCGGCACCGCCGCCACCCGAGCCGGGGCGGGGCGGTGGGACCCCGGAGCAGGCCTCGATGGCGGCCCGACCGACGACTACCGCCGCCGGCGACGGGTGGTGGCGGGGCGGTGGCGCCGACGAGCAGATCGGTCATGCCGGGCCGGGGTTCTGCTTCGACAACGAGTGCCCCCGGCACGTGGAGTTCGTCGCCCCCTTCGCCCTGGCCGACGGCCTGGTCACCTGCGGCCAGTGGCTCGAGTTCATGGCCGACGGTGGCTACAGCCGACCCGAGCTCTGGCTCTCGGAAGGGTGGGCGGCGGTCCAGGCGCAGTCCTGGGACAGCCCCCTGTACTGGACGGCCGGCGACGACGGGTGGGTGGTGTTCACGCTGGTCGGGTCGCGCGCCGTCGACCCCGCCGAGCCGGTCTGCCACGTCAGCTACTACGAGGCCGACGCGTTCGCCCGGTGGGCCGGCGCCCGCCTCCCGACCGAGGCGGAATGGGAGGTCATGGCCGGGACGTCGCCGGTGGCGGGGAACTTCCTCCGGCCCGGGGTCTTCCATCCGCTACCCGCCCGGCAGGGCGGCGGGAGCATCTTCGGCGACGTGTGGCAGTGGACCTCCACCGCCTACCACCCCTACCCCGGCTTCCGACCGGCGCCCGGGGCCGTCGGGGAGTACAACGGGAAGTTCATGGTCAACCAGTACGTGCTGCGGGGAGGTAGCTGCGCCACCCCGGTCGGCCACCTCCGGGCGACCTACCGGAACTTCTTCCCGCCCGCGGCCCGGTGGGCGTTCAGCGGCGTACGGCTGGCCCGGGACTGCTGAGCGATGCCCGATCCGACCACGGAACCCGCCTCGCCGCGCTCCGGGATCGACCCCGGAGCGCGCCCGGGCCCGGGCCGGGCGCTCACGCCGGCCATCGAGGTCCACCTCACCGACCAGGACCTCCGGGACGCGCTCGAGGCGGACGTCTACGAGGGTCTCACCGCCCCGGCGAAGCACCTGCCCCCGATCTACTTCTACGACGATCGGGGCAGCCGGCTCTTCGACGAGATCACCCGCCTGCCGGAGTACTACCCGACACGCGCCGAACGGTCCATCCTCGAGAACCACGCCAAGGACATCGCCGCCCGGGCCCGGGCCACGATGCTGATCGAGCTGGGAGCGGGTACCTGCGACAAGTCACGCGTCCTGCTCGACGCACTCCTGGCCGAAGGGAGCCTCGAGCGGTTCGTGCCGCTGGACGTCAGCGACTCGACGCTGGCAGCGGCCGCCGCCGCGCTGGCCAGGGAGTACCCGGACGTGTCCATCCACCCCGTCGTGGCCGACTTCCACCGTCATCTCCACCTCCTCCCGGAAGGTGGGACCCGGCTCTTCGCCTTCCTCGGCGGCACGATCGGGAACCTCGATCCCGAGGAGCGGTGGACGTTCCTCGCCGACCTCCGGGCAGCCATGGCTCCCCAGGACCGCGTGCTCATCGGCACCGACCTGGTCAAGGACCGGAGCGACCTCGTGCATGCCTACGACGACACCGCCGGCGTCACCGCCGAGTTCAACCGCAACGTGCTGCGCGTGCTCAACCGCGAGCTTCGCGCCGACTTCGACCCCGAGACGTTCGAGCACGTCGCGCTGTGGAACGAGGAGGACTCACGGATAGAGATGCGGCTCCGTTCGGCCGTCGACCAGACCGTGCACATCGCCGACCTGGACCTCGACGTCACCTTCCGTTCCGGGGAGGAGCTGTTGACCGAGATCAGCTCGAAGTTCACCCCGACCGGCATCGAGCACGAGCTGGCGGCCGCCGGGTACGGGGTCGTCGAGGCCTGGCGGTCCGACGGGGACGAATTCCAGCTCACCCTGGCCCGACCGCTCGGCAGCCACGCACCGGACCGTCGCCCCCCGGACACCGGGTGGCACGGGAACATCGGCCCGGAGCCGGAGGTGGCGGGGCCATGACGATGCGAGCGACATGGAACGGCGCCGTCCTGGCCGAGAGCGACGACACGGTGGTCGTGGAGGGCAACCACTACTTCCCACCGGCCGCGGTCCGCCAGGAGTACTTCGAGGACTCCGACACCCACACCACGTGCCCCTGGAAGGGAGAGGCCTCCTACCGGACCGTCGTGGTGGACGGGAAGCGGAACCCGGACGCCGCCTGGTTCTACCCCGAGCCCAGGTCGGCCGCCGCCGAGATCGCCGGGCGGTTCGCCTTCTGGAAAGGCGTCGAGGTCACCGAGGCCGGCTGAGCGTGAGAGCCGGCTGAGCGTGAGAGCCGGTCGCCTCAGGCGCTCCGATGGCGGGCGATGTCGAAGCAGGCGATCGCCCCCGCCGTTGCCACGTTCAGAGACGACAAGGTGCCCCGCTGCGGGATCGACACGAGCGCACGACAGCGCTTGCGCGTGAGGGCGGCCAGCCCCGATCCCTCCGAGCCGAGGACCACGGCCACCGGCTCGTCACCGACTGCCAGCTCGTGGAGCGGACGGGGCGCTCCGGCGTCGAGCCCGACCGTCATCACACCGAGGGCATCCAACCGCTGGAGCGCGGTGGGCACCCCCGACACCACGGCCATCGGGAGGTACTCGACGGCACCGGCCGCCACCTTCACCACCGTGGGCGACAGGTGGGCCGACCGATGACGCGGGAAGACCACGCCGGTGACCCCGGCGCACTCCGCGCTCCGGAGCAGTGCTCCCACGTTCTGGGGATCCGTGATCCCGTCGAGCACGAGGAGGAACGGTGCCCGGTCGCCCGGCACCCCCTCCGCCAGCACGTCGAGCGGGGTCTCCCGGACCGGTTTTGCCAGCGCCACCACGCCTTGGGGACCCTCCGTGCGGGCCAGCGAGTCGAGACGCTTCCGGGAGACGTACTCGATCCGGACCCGGCGTTTGGCGGCGAGCGCCTCGATCTCGTCGAGGATGGCGGCGGGATCCATGCCGTCCGCCAGGAACAGCCGCGTCACGGGACGGCGGTTGGCGGCCAGGAGCTCCCGCACGGCCTGGCGCCCCTCCACCTGGTCGCCGCCGAGCCCGTCGCGCGGCGGTTGGGCCCGCAGCGGCGGCCTCCCCGTCCCGGCACCGTACCCGCCCCGACCGCCACCCGCGCCACCGCGGCCGTGCCC
>JAKADK010000050.1 GCA_021820665.1 Actinomycetes bacterium
CGCCTTGTCCGGCCGCTATGGGGAGCTCGAGGACCTTGTCGAGCCCGCTCGACGGATCTGCTCGCTAGGGGTGCGGCCCGACGGCGAAGATCGTGGTCTCGCCCGTTCCCGGTCCGTAGTGCCACCAGACCCTCCAGGCTGACGGTGCATTGTTCTCGACGTAGGACTCCCAAATTCGCTCTCCTCGCGGTCCCTTGACGCTTTCGAAGGGATGGGAGTTGAGTCCCGGGTACACCGGATCTTCCTCCAGCTTGGCCAAGCACCTCACCACCTTCTTGTATCGCCGCTGGTCGGTGCGCTCGAGGAGAGCCAGGGTCTCCTCGACCTGACTGGAGAGGAGCAGCTCGAATGGCATGACGGTACACTAGCAATACTGGACCAGTGTTGCATATGCACCATCAGTCGTGTTGGCGCATTGCCCCGGAAATCGCTAGGATCGTCGTATGACCGCCGCATCACCCATCGAGGAGGCATCACCCATCGAGGTTGAGCTCGACTCCCGGCAACGCCTGCCCATGGCGCGGGTCCTCAGGGGGAGCCAACACCGGTTCCGCGTCGTGCCGCTTCCCGGGGGGGACTATCTGGTCAGCCCAGTCGTCTCCGTCTCCGAGCGCGAGCTGGCGGTACTGCGGAGCCCCGAGACGTTGGCCTCCCTCCAGCAGGGCCTAGACCAGGCTGCTCGGGGCGACGTTGTCCGATACGGGCCCGGCCACTTCACGAAGCTCGCCGGGGAGCTCGGACCGGACGACGACGAGGAGGATGGGTGAGCAACCAGACGAGGTGAACGGTTGTGAAGGTCCTTGGCACAGGCGCCGCGGGCCGAGGGCGTCAGGGATCGATGCGGGCGACCGCCGTGCCCCGGAACACCTCGTCGCCGGACTGGTTCACGGTGCGGACCGCCAGCTCGACGCAGTCCGATCCGTTCCGCGTGTCGAAGCCGGTGACCTCGGAGCGGGCGGTGAGGGTGTCACCCGGCCACACCTGCGCCATGAACCGACCCCCGTACTCGACGAGGCGGCCGTCTCCCACGTAGTCGGTGAGCATGTGTCCGGTCAGGCCCATGGTCAACATGCCGTGGGCGAAGACCGACGGGTACCCGGCCACCTGGGTGGCGAACACCTCGTCGGTGTGGAGCGGGTTGTAGTCCCCGGACGCCCCGGCGTACTGGACGATCTGCGTGCGGGTCAACCCGTCCACCACGACCTGCTCGTGGGTGTCCCCGACGGTGAGCTGCGTGCGGGAGAGAGCCATGTCAGTCCCCTTCGACCGTGCGCGAGGTCCGCACCCCGACGCCACGTGCCGTGACCACCAGCTCGCCGTTCTGGTCGCGGTACTCCGTGATCGACTCCCGGAACGACAGCGTTCCTCCGCGCCGCCCCTCACGCTCCCAGCTCCGACCCTCCCGGGTGACGGCCGAGAGGACGTCGCCCGGTCGGACGTGGCGGTGGTACTCGTAGTGCTGCTCGGCGTGGAGCCCCGTCCCGGAGCCACCTCCCGAACCCGAACCCGATCGTGCCGGTGGTGCTGCGCCGGCAGAGGAGCCGGAGCCGAACCACCGTTCGCCGATCTTGGGGCGGAGGGGGTAGTCGGGGTCGAACTGGGCGCTCGCCTGGACGAAGGTCGGCGGAGCGATGACGTGGCCCACCTCGGTCGTAGCCGCGTAGTCGGGGTCGACGTAGATCGGGTTGGGATCACCGATGGCTCGGGCGAACATCATGACGTGCCCTGACTCCACTGGAAACCGCTCTGCTGCCATGCTCCCCCCCTGCCTTCCCGCCACCCCGACCAGGGCCTTCCCGGTCGTCTCCGATGGCGCGGCGCTCGTTGCCTGACGAGGCCAACCTACACAACTGCTTGTCCGCCCGTCGAGCGACCCCGGGTCCGGCTCAACCCGGTGGCCGTCACCGGATGGCCCGGTCTGGGCGGCACCGGTGTCGCGGCGACCCAGCCGTCGCGGCGCTCCGCTCGTTCGCCTGGCGGACACCTCGGGTGAGCGACCGGGATGGACCAGGATGTGGCCATGGGCTCCGACGGCGACACACCGCGCAAACCGAAGCATCCGCTGGGCAAGGTACCCCGCAACGAGGAGCCGAACGAGCTCCCGCTTCCGGGGCTCGGCGGAGGTGGTGGACTGGGCCTCGGTCGCTCCGGGCACGAGTCCGACCGTCATGCGGTCCAGCCGGGTCGGGCCGGCCGGCTCCTGCTCTGGGTCCTGGGTCGCCGTCCGAAGGAGCCCGGCCAGGACGGATAGCGACGGGTGCGGAGTGCAGAGTGCATTGCCGGGAGATCGCCAGCGGAACCTACCGGCCGGCGGCAGGAGAGGTCCGCCAGACGGTTGTAGCGCGGGCCACAGGCGGAGCGCGCTGCGAGCATCCCGAGACATCCAGGTGGTCGATAATGCTACGAGTGCTACACGAGAAGGGAGCGCTTCGTGAGGACCATCAGCCACCGAGAGCTTCGCAACAGCAGCGCGAAGGTACTCCGCGACGTGCAGGCCGGTGAGATCATCGAGGTGACCAATCACGGGGAGGTTGCGGCCGTCCTGGTGCCTCCGTCGCTCGCTCCATTCGAACGTCTGGTGGCGGCAGGGAAGGTTCGGCCCCCTTTGGATCGATCGGTCGATCTCCGCCGTCTCCGCCGGTCGAAGTCGGCGTCGACGACCACCGAGATCCTCGCGGACGTTCGCGGTGAGCGATGATCGTCTACGTTGACACCTCGGCGGCCATGAAACTCCTGGTGGACGAGGCCGAATCGGATGCGCTCGCCGAACACCTCGAGAAGTCCCGTACGCGCGCAGGGGACACGCTGGTGGCCTCGTTGCTCTTGCACACCGAGCTGCACTGTGCGTCAAACCGAAGGCCAGAGGTCGTCCATCCCGATGCGGTGGCCGACGTGCTGTCCGTGCTGGCGCTCGTCGACGTGGAAAACGGAGACCTGACTACCGCCCCGCTGCTTCCCGGCACACTTCGATATGCCGACGCGATCCACCTCGCCACGGCGCTGCGTGTCGACGCCCGCGAGTTGGTCGCGTACGACCAGGAGCTCTGCTCCGCGGCCACCATCGCCGGCATCGTCGTCCGCAGCCCGCGCTGAACGTCGCGCCACGCGCCACGCCCTCGATCGCAGGGGCGGGTCGGAGGTCGCTGATCGCTCGCCACCAGTGTGGCGGACGGGGTGGGACCACCTCGATCGCGTCGCCGAGCAGCGCTCCCGCGACCGGGGAATCGGGTGCGATCGCAACGGGGTCGCCGGGCGAGGAGCCACGCCGGGCACGAGGTCGCCACACAACGTTCACCCGGTTTTCACCGTTCGGTGACGCACCGGTCGACTCCGGATAACCGGGGCCTGGTTCGATGGCGTCAGCTCCCGCGTGGGGGTCCAACCCGAAAGGAACGAGTGCACCATGGCTGACCTGTCAGCGGCTCTTGATGCCTCTCTCGACGAGGCACCGCTCTCCCGGTTCCATACCCGGTCGGTGTTCACCGCCGGCATGGGTTTCTTCACCGATGCCTACGACCTCTTCATCATCGGGGTCGCCACGACGCTCATCGCTCCGCAATGGCACCTCAGCTCCGCGCAGACCGGCTTGGTCAACTCCATCACCCTGATCTCCGCCTTCGTGGGCGCATTCCTGTTCGGACGGGTTGCCGATGTCTTCGGTCGGAAGAAGATCTACGGTCTGGAGGCGGCGCTGATGGTCGGCGGTGCCATCGCCTCGGCGTTCGCACCCGACCTCATCTGGCTGCTCGTCTTCCGGTTCATCCTCGGTATCGGCGTCGGCGGGGACTACCCCATGTCAGCCACGCTGATGACCGAGTTCTCCAACCGGAAGAACCGGGGACGTCTCGTCGGCATGGTCTTCGCCATGCAGGGTCTGGGCACCGTGGCGGGGTACGTGGCCGGCCTGGCGCTGCTGTCTGCTCACGTCCCCGACGGGGACACCTGGCGGATCCTGCTCGGTCTGGGTGCGCTGCCGGCGGCGTCGGTGCTCTACATGCGGCGCCGGATGCCGGAGTCACCCCGGTACACGGATGCCGTCCTCGGTGACACCGGGGAGGCGGCCCGGGACATCGAGGGCTACTCGGATGGTGTCGTCCGCGTCCCCGAGCTCAGCGGTCCGGGCCGGGCGGCGCCGGCTGCCGTCCCTCTCGGCGGGAACGCGAGGCGACGCGGCTCGATGAGGCTGGCCACGTTCCTGAGCACTCCCCGCTACCTCCTGTTGCTCCTCGGCACGGCGGGGTCGTGGTTCGTCTTCGACTACGCCTACTACGGGAACTCGGTCTCCGCTCCGCTGATCGTCAAGAGCGTGCTCGGCAAGCAGGGCGCAGGAGTGCTCACCGAGGCCCTGGCACTCCAGCTGATCCTCTTCTCCGTCGCCGCCATCCCGGGGTACTTCCTCGCCGTCCATTTCATGGACCGGATCGGCCATCGGCGGCTCCAGTGGATCGGGTTCCTCGGGATGGGGACCGCCTTCCTTCTCATCGGGGTGATCCCGAACCTCACGACCCTGGTGGTGCCGTTCCTGTTGCTCTTCGGCGTGAGCTACTTCTTCGCCGAGTTCGGACCCAACACAACCACCTTCGTCCTGGCAGCCGAGATGTACCCGACCAGGGCTCGTGCGACCGGGAACGGCATCTCTGCCGGCGTGGCGAAGGTCGGCGCCTTCCTGGGCGTCTATCTCTTCCCGATCATCAAGAGCGACTTCGGCGTGGCCGGCTCCCTCAAGCTGTGCTTCGGCATGGCGGTAATCGGCTTCGCCCTCACCCTCCTCATCCCCGAGCCTTCCCAGCGCACCCTGGACGACATCAGCCCCGACGAGGTGATCGCCGTGGCAGAAGGCGTCGTCCGCCAGCACGTGCCCGACACCGAGCCCGCAGCGTAGGGACCGGTGAGGCCGGTCAGCTCGGGCCATGCCCGGCGGGAGAGACCGACGTGGTCAGGCCCGGCGCCGGCGCCGCAGGGCGGCATCGGTCAGCACCGAGGGCTTCCAGCCGGCGTCGTCGTGGTTGACGTTGGTCCCCGGCGGGACGATCTCGTCGATCCGATCCAGGACGGCGGTGTCGAGCCGGACCTCGGGGGCTGCCAGTTGGGACTCGAGCTGTTCCATGGTCCGCGGGCCGATGATGGCGGCGCTGATGGCTGGATGCTCCAGCACGAAGGCCAGCGCCAGGTGCACGAGCGACAGCCCCGCCTCGTCGGCCAGGGCCGCCAGCTCGTTCACCACCTCCAACTTCCGCTGGTTGGCGGGGAGGGTGAGGTCGTAGCGCTGCGGGATGCGCGCCGCCCGACGGCTGGTGTTCTCCTTCCCCGTGCCGAACCGCCCCGAAAGCCACCCCCCGGCCAGCGGGCTCCACGGGATGACCCCCATGCCGTACCGCTGGGCCACGGGGAGCACGTCACGCTCGATGCCACGTACCAGCATGGAGTAGGGCGGCTGCTCGGTCATGAACCGCTCCCGGCTCCGGCGCTCGGCCACCCACTGCGCCTCGACGATCTGCTCGGCGGGGAAGGTGGAGCTGCCGAAGGCCCGGATCTTCCCGGCGTGGACGAGATCGCTGAGCGCTCCCAGGGTCTCGTCGATGTCCACCGTCTCGTCGGGGCGGTGGATCTGGTAGAGGTCCAGGTAGTCCGTGCCGAGCCGCCGGAGGCTGTTCTCACACTCGGCCATGATCCACCGGCGGGAGTTGCCCCTGGCGTTGGGGTCGTGGCCCATCGTCCCGTGCACCTTGGTGGCCAGGACCACCTTCGACCGGTCGACGGTGGCCAGTGCCTCCCCGACGATGGTCTCCGACTCGCCGGCCGAGTACACGTCGGCGGTGTCGATGAAGTTGATCCCGGCGTCGAGGGCCCGGTGGATGATCTTCACCGACGCCTCGTGGTCGGGCTCTCCCCATGCCCCGAACATCATCGCTCCCAGGCAGAGCGAGCTGACGGTGATCCCAGTACGACCGAGTGTGCGCATCTCCATGAGCACCACCCTACGGTGTGGACATCCGGGATGCTCCGGCCGTCACGGGCCGCGACGTGTGGCCCAGCTCGCAGCGGGCGCGGCTGTCGCCGAAGGCCATGCGCGTGGCCGTCATCCGGGCGGCTTCCCGGGGAACGCTCGGCTCCCTCCCGAGGAGCCGGCCCTCGACCACGTCGGACACCAGGCCGACGCCCAGAGCGACGTCGGCCGGCATGCGCCAGGTCGGCGTGGGAAGCCCGGTGATGGTGCCCAAGGACGCGATGACGTCGGCGAACCGGAGGTTCTCCCCCTCGAGGATGTAGCTCCGTCCGACGCGCCCCGCTCGCAGCCGGCGCTCGTCGCCGCTTCGATCACGTTGCGGGTCCCGATCACGTTGACCTCGGTGAAGACCCCCGGGTCCGGCGCCGAGAAGCGGTAGAGCGCGGCGAGGTGGAAGACCATCCGGACGCCCCGTGCCGCCCGGCGCGCCGCGGCCGGGTCCGACACGTCCCCCTGGATCACCTCCACCGCCGGGTCGAGGTGGTCGACGGCACTACCGGGCTGTGCGAGGAGCCGGACGTCCGCCCCCTGGGCGAGGAGCTGGCGGGACATCGCCGACCCGACGAAGCCGGTCCCGCCGGTCACGAGGACCTGGTCCCCGGGCCCGATCCGGGCCGGGCGCGCCGGCTGTCACCGGGAAGTGGGCTCGGCCGGCTGGTGTGAGGGCTCAGCCGCCTGGTGCGCGGGCGGAGCCTGCCGGCCCCGGGGCCGTTGGCGCCAGGCGTTGCGCGCCATCGCACCCCCGACCTCCACCATGAGCCCCGACCCCGAGCCGCGGTGGGCGTCTGCCAGGACGTCGTCGAGAGCATGCACGAACCGCTCGATCTCGGCGTCGCCGATGATCAGTGGCGGGAGCAGCTTGACGATGTTCACGTTGTCCGCCGCCACCTGGGTCAGGATGCCGTGGCGCCGGAAGAGCGGCACCACGATCATCTGGGAGAAGAGCCCCTTGCGAGCCTTTTCCAGCATCGCGAAGCGGGCCCGTCCGGCTCGAGCGGGCGGGGGCCCGAACTCGAGCCCGATCATCAGCCCTTTCCCCCGTGCCTCGTGGAAGAGGTCGTAGCGCTCGACCAGCGGGGCCAGTGCGTCCAGGAAGCGCTCGCCCATCCGGGCTGCCCGCTCCACCAGACCTTCGTCCTCGAGGACGTGGAGCGTCGCCAGTCCCGCCACCATCGCCAGCTCGTTCTGGGCGAACGTCGAGGAGTGGACCACGGCCCGGTCCATGGAGCTGTAGACCGCGTCGAACACGGCCGTGGTGGTGAGCACCGCTCCGACGGGGATGTAACCACCGGAAAGGGCCTTCGACACGGTGATGATGTCGGGAGCGACGCCCCAGTGTTCGTGGCAGAAGAACCTGCCTGTCCGCCCCAGCCCGGTCTGGACCTCGTCGATCACCAGCATCGTGCCGTGTCGGGTGCACGACGAGCGGGCAGCGGCAAGATAGCCGTCAGGGGCGATGTAGACGCCTTTGCCCTGGATGGGCTCGACGACCACGGCGGCGACGTCGCCCCGGGATAGCTCGCGCTCCAGGGCGTCGGCGTCGCCGAAGGGGACCCGCGTGGTACCCGGCAGGAGCGGCCCGAACCCCTTCTTGAACTCCTCGCCGCCGTTCAGGGCCAGCGCCCCGGTCGTCAGGCCGTGGAAGGCGTGGTCACAGAAGACGATCCGGTCGCGCCCGGTGGCGCACCGGGAGAACTTGATGGCCGTCTCGATGGACTCGGCCCCCGAGTTGGTGAAGAACACGCGCTCGATGCCGGCGTGCGCCTTGCCGGTGAGGGCCCGGGCCAGGAGGCCGGACAGCAGCCCGCAGTCGAGCTGGACGAGGTTGGGGAGGTCGGCGTCGATGGCCTGGTGCAACGCCTGTTTCACCACCGGGTGGTTCCGACCCAGGGCGAACACGCCGAAGCCGGAGAGGAAGTCGAGCACGCGCCCTCCCTCGGCATCGATGAGCTCGGCTCCCTCGCTCCTGACATAGGTGCGGTCGAACCCCAGGGTGGTGAGCACCCGGACGAGCTGGGGGTTCATCGATCGGGAGTGCAGCTCGAACTGCCTCCCCCGGTTGTCGGTCAACAGCGAGGCGAGGTCGAAAGCCACGGTCACCCTCCGGTCCGGTGTTCGGCGCCGGCACGATCGACGCGCCGACCCGTGGACCGCAGTGTACAAGCCGACCCCGGGCGTCTGACCGGCCTGTCACCGGGGACGCAGTCCATCGAGCACCAGGTGCACGGTGAACTCGGCGACGACCGCGGCGTCGAGCCCATCGTCGATGGAGAGCCGGCGGTGGGCCAGCTGGCCGATCAGCGCGGCGATGCTGAAGGCGGCGACGCGCGCCGGGGCGTCGACCAGCGCGCCGCGGGCCCGGGCCGCGGCGAGGAAGGCCTCGATGTCGTCGACGTAGGACTCGCGGATCCGGAAGAGGTGGTCCTCGAACTTCCCGCCAAGCGAGTAGCAGTCCCGGAAGATCAGCTGCACCGCGTCCCGGTCGGCCTCGAAGAACCGGAAGGTGGCCTCCACCGCGCTGGTGAGCAGGCGCTCGGGGTCGTCCGGAGGGACGCTGGCGACGGCGGCAGCGATGGCGGCGCGCAGCTCGCCGTCCTCCAGGTCGATGAGGGCGTGGAACAGTGCGTCCTTCGAGCCGAAGTACCAGTAGACGGCGCCATAGGACAGGCCGGCGGCCCGGGCGACGGCGGACATGGTGGCGGCCTGGAAGCCGTGCTCGGCGAAGACGGTCTTAGCGGCGCGGAGGATCTGGATGCGCCTGGCCGCCTTCTGCTCGTCGCCGACGGCGCGGATGCGCCGATCCCGCACCGGCGGCGTCGCCGTCATCCTCGGTCTCCCCGATCCGTGGTCATCCCTTGCCCCTCTCCGTCGGTGTCCCTAGGCTAGACCGATCGGTCAATCGGTGACGAGGAGCTCGATGGCACGAGGCGCGCAGGAGCAGTCGGGGGTCGGCGGCGCCGGTGCGTCTCCCCGGCCCGACGTGGCCGCGTCCCCGCCTGCTCACGTGGGGGCGACGGCGAGGGTCCCGCAACGGAAGATCGCCGGTGGGCCCCTGGCGTTCGACCCCACCGACCACGCCTTCGTCGTCGATCCCTATCCCCGCTATCGGGAGCTCCAGGAGTCCCCGGTGCTCCACCAGGATGCCGAGGGGCTCTGGGTCCTGACCCGGTACGCGGACGTGCAGGCGGCGGTGCGCGATCCCCGGCTGTCGAGCGACCCTGCCCACGGAGACGGCCCGCGCGCCGAACGGCGGGGTCGTCGGGTGCCCCTGTTCTCCGAGGCGAACGCCCGGACCATGCTCACCTCGGATCCACCCGACCACACCCGCCTGAGGAGCCTGGCCAACCGGGCCTTCACGCCCCGCGCCGTCGAGCGGCTCCGACCCTGGGTCGGCGAGATGGTCGACCGGCTCCTCGACGAGGCGCTGGGGCGTGGGGACGGCGTCGTGGAGCTGATGGGCGACCTGGCCGAGCCGTTGCCGGTGCTGGTCATCTGTGAGCTCCTCGGTGTGCCGCCGGAGGACCAGGGCCGGTTCAAGCCGTGGTCGTCGGCGATCGCCCGGTTGGTCGACCCCGATCCGGACCCCGCCATCCTGGCCCGGGCCGCCCCGGCGGTGGAGGGCTTCGTCGACTACTTCGGCGAGCTGGTCCGAGCGCGCTGGGACGAGCCGAGGGACGACCTTCTGAGCGGGCTCGTCCACGCGCAGGTCGACACCGACAGCCTCTCGGTGCCAGAACTGTTCGCCATGGTGATCCTCCTGTTCGTCGCCGGCCACGAGACGACCACCAACCTGATCGGGAACGGGATGCTGGCCCTGCTGCGCCACCGTGGGCAGTACGAGCGCCTGGGGCGCGAACCGGGCTTGGCCGGCCGGGCGACCGAGGAGCTGCTCCGCTACGACCCGCCCGTGCAGGTCACCGCTCGGACCGCCACCGAGGACGTCGACCTGCGGGGGGTCCACCTCCACAAGGGGGAAGGGGTCGTGTGCGCCCTGGCAGCGGCCAACCGGGACCCGGCCTACGTCGACCGGCCCGAACAGCTGGTCATCGACCGTGGGGAGCCGACCCACCTCTCCTTCAGCAACGGCATCCACCACTGCCTCGGCGCGCCGCTCGCCCGGTTGGAGGGCCAGGTCGTCTTCGCCATCCTCGCCCACCGCTTCCCGTCGTTGGAGCTCGTCTCCACCAGCCCCGGGTACCGTGACCACTTCGTGCTCCGGGGATTGACCGAGCTCACGCTCGCGACCGGGCCCGGCTGACGGGGCGCCCACGGCTCCGCCATCAACCGGCCGGCCGCGCCCGGCCCGCCTGGCTCGCACGGCCACGAGCGCGACACCGGCCCGGGACGACAAGAAGACGGCAGGAAGACGACAGGAACGAGACGAGAGGGGACACGCCAATGGAGCTGACAGAGGGGCAGACCGCCGTCGTCACCGGGGCGGCCAGCGGGATCGGGTTGGCACTGGCCCGGGAGCTGGTCGGCTCCGGGCTCCAGGTCGTCCTCGCCGACGTCGAGGAGGGACCGCTCCGGGCGGCGGTGGCGGAGCTGGGGGCGGGCGGTGCCGCCGTGCTCGGCGTGCCCACGGATGTCTCCGACGGGGCCCAGGTCGATGCGCTGGCGCGCCAGGTCGTCGACGCGTTCGGACCGGTCCACCTCCTGTGCAACAACGCCGGGGTCGGCGGGGGAGGCCTCATCGCCGAGCTGAGCGAGGCGGACTGGGCGTGGGTGCTGGGGGTGAACCTCTGGGGGGTGATCCACGGGCTGCGCTCCTTCCTGCCCGGGATGCTCGCCCACGGGCAGCCCGCCCACGTGGTGAACACCGCCTCGGTGCTCGGGCTCATCACCGCTCCGTTCACCGGCCCCTATGCGGCGTCGAAGTTCGCGGTGGAGGCGATCACCGAGACGCTCTTCCACGAGCTGGCCATGACCGGGTCCCCGGTCGGCGTGTCGGTGCTCTGTCCCGGATGGGTCCGCACCCGGATCGCGGAGTCGGACCGGAACCGTCCAGCGGGGATGGCGCCGCGGTCAGGTCCCCTGCGTGACGGGCTGGCCGAGGTCGTTGCCAACGGGATGCCGCCGGAGCTCGTCGCCCGCGCCGTGCTGGAGGCGGTCCGGGAGCGTCGTTTCTACGTGCTCACGCACCCCGAGATCACCGCCAACGTCGAGGCGCGCCTGCGGGGGATCGTCTCCGGTGCCAACCCCGAGCTCCACGTGGCCGGCCTCTTCGACATGCCGGGGGCGCCCGGCTCCTGAGCCGGTCCGACGAGGTCGGCAACCGGTTCCCCGGGACCACCCGGCGGTTCCCCGGGACCACCCGCCGGTTCCCCGGGACCACCCGGCGGTTCCCCGGGACCACCCGCCGGTTCCCCGGGACCACCCGCCGGTTCCCCGGGACCACCCCACCAGGCCGCCGCTTCGGTATGGTTGCCCCGAGCAACCCGCGCGCCACGAAGAGCGGCACGCTCACCAGATCGAGCGCCAGGACCCAGTTCGGCGCGGCGTCCGACGGCGCCCCGTCACTCGCCGAGCGCGCCGGGGTCGGCGGGGACGTCGACGGCGTGCTCCTGGAGCACGGCCAGCGGCACGATCTCGAGGGCCCGTTCGTGGGTGGATGCCAGCACCACGAAGGCGGCGGCGCCGTCCTCGTGCGCCCGCAGCCAATTCCGTGCCGTGACGCACCACCGGTCCCCTGGCACCAGGCCGGGGAACGCGTGCTGGGGCACCGGGGTGACGAGGTCGTTGCCGATCCGACGCTGGTGCTCCAGGAACTCAGGCGTGACGACGGCGCAGATCGTATGGTTCCCGAGGTCCTCGGGCCCGGTCGTGCACGAGCCGTCCCGGTAGAAGCCGGTGACGGGGTCGATGCCACAGGGCTCGAGCGCCCCGCCGAGGACATTGCGCTCGGCCATGGGGGGTTGGCACGGTCTCACGGACATCCACCACGAGGTGCTCAGCGCCGGAAAGGATGCCCATCATGGAGACCGAGGAGCGGAACGAGCGCCGGGCTCGTCGGTCCTACACCCCGAAGCGGATGCCTCCCCTCGGGTGTGGCAGAGCACCGAGACAGAGACCCCACTGGAGGCGAAGCGGTCCAGGACCGCGCCGAGGCCGGAGCCCTTGTCGTCGGATGGGCGCAGATGGGCAGAATCGACGAAACCTGAGGCAGCCTTTGGTCGGAGGGGCTGTCGGCGGCCGCGCTCACCGTCCGAGCTGGGCGAGGGCGCGTTCCAACGCCGTCGAGGCCTCGACCCCGAGCGCCAGCAGTCGGTCGTCGTCGATCTCTCCAGCACTGAGCAGCGAGCGCGGGTCGGCGATCGCCACGTGGGTGCCGCCTTCACCGGCGTCCTCGAGCACCACGTTGCAGGGCAGGAGCAGGGCGAGGGACGGGTCGAGCTCAAGCGCTCGATGGGCGAGCGACGGGTTGCAAGCGCCGAGGATCTTCATCGGCGGGCGGTGCACCCCGAGCTTTGCCTCCAAGGTGGCGGCGATGTCGATCTCGGTGAGGACGCCGAAGCCCTCTGCTGCGAGCGCCTGGCGAAGTGCCGCTTCCACCTCTGCCAGGGGCTGGTCGACCACGGTTTCAAGGGCGTCCATCAGTGCTCCCATCTTCTCAATGTCGGTGCCGGGTTGAGCTGCCTTCGAGAGGCCAGCTCCTGCTCGGCTTCGGTGTCCACCTTGGCGAAGACGACATTGTCGTGTGCTCCCGACGCCGCCTCGAAGATCGGGGCGAACATCCGGCACGGACCGCACCCGCTGGCCCAGAAGTCGGCCAGCACCACCTCGTTGGAGCTCAACGTCTCCTCGAGGGTGTCCGTTTTCAACGCAACCGTCGCCACCTGTCCTCCTCCGCTCGTAACGAGCACCTGCGTTCAACCAATATACCCATAGGGGTATTCCGGCGAACGTGGTGCACGGGCGGCCTTCGCGCCGGAAGACGTCGTCAGGCCCGCTGCGACGGGACGAACGGTGACTGGGTCCCGACGAGCGGGAGCGACGCCGAACCGGCTCGAAAGACCCTGCACGACCAACCCGACATCCGGGTACCGCGCATGTGTGGAGCAGCCAGATGCCAGAGGTGCGGTCGCCCGACCGGGAAGGGTTGCGCCCTCCAGGACGAGCAGACCGGTCCGCAGTGGCCGGCACTGGTCTCCGCACTGGCGTCGGACAAGGACGTGTTCGTCCGCATGATCAACGGGACGCACATCGACTCCCTGGGGCCGGCGACGATCTCCCAGTGGCTGGCATTTCTCGACATCTTCGTCGCCCACCGGGTCCCCACCCAGCCACCGGGCTTCGACCCGCTGGCCGAGGAGCTCTACCGGCTGGCAGTCGGGGCCGCCTCCGAGCCCCGGGTGCAGGTCTTCTTCGGCAACGGAGGACGGACCACGGGCGGGGACCGGTAGATTGTCCCCGGCGTACCGGGGAGGCCGGGGCGCGCGATCCGATCCCAGTGGAGGACCACCGATGGACATGGAGTACCGGCGTCTCGGAGCATCGGGCCTGAAAGTGAGCGTCCTGTCGTTCGGATCGTGGGTGACGTTCGGGCCGCAGCTCGCCGGGGACGTGGCCGACGCCTGCCTCTCGGCGGCCCGTGATGCCGGGGTCAATTTCTTCGACAACGCCGAGGCCTACGGCGGGGGTGAGTCGGAGCGGATCATGGGGGAGTCCATCGCCAAGCTCGGATGGCCCCGCCACGACTACGTCATCTCGACGAAGCTCTTCTGGGGGATCCACGGCGGGGTCAACATGCGCAACACCTTGAACCGCAAGTACCTCCTCCAGGCGATCGACGGGTCCCTGGACCGGCTCGGTCTGGACTTCGTCGATCTCGTCTACTGCCACCGTCCCGATCCGGAGACCCCGATCGAAGAGACGGTCCAGGCCATGTCGGACATGATCACCCAGGGCAAGGCCCTCTACTGGGGGACCTCCGAGTGGCCGGCCGTCGCCATCCAAGAGGCGTGGGACGTCGCCGACCGCCACCACCTCCACAAGCCCGTCGTGGAGCAGCCCCAGTACAACCTGTTGTGGCGGGACCGGGTGGAAAAGGAGTACGCACCCCTCTACGACGGCATCGGTCTCGGCCTCACGACGTGGAGCCCGCTCAGCTCCGGCCTCCTCACCGGCAAGTACCTCGACGGCGTGCCGGCCGGTTCCCGGGCGACACTGCCCGGCTACGAGTGGCTCTCGAACCTTCTCACCGATCCCGACCGGAACGCCAAGGTGCGGGAGCTGAAGCAGGTCTCCGACGACCTCGGCTGCACGCTGGCGCAGCTGGCCATCGCCTGGTGTGTGAAGAACCCGCACGTCTCGTCGGTCATCACCGGCGCCAGCCGGGCCGAGCAGGTCCGCGAGAACCTGGCGGCGCTGGACGTCGTGCCGGCCCTGACCGACGAGGTGATGGGCCGGATCGCAGCGATCACCGGCTGATCGCGCCCCGGCCTCGGTTGCCCCGGACTCCCCGGGGGCTGGACCGGGCCCGCCCGGGTCCGCCGGGTTCAGGCCCGACGGCCGGGGAGGACGGGCTCAGGGGCGCGTCCCTCGGGTGAGGTAGCGGAAGGGTCCGCGGCGTGCCGCGCCCGGGGCACCGAGCCGGCGGGCTCGGGTGGTGCCGATCGGCCCCACGCCATCGACGAGCTCTTCCCGGACCACGCTGCGCTCGAGCGCCCGGCTCCGGAGGACGTCCTGGACGGAGATCCCACGGACCCTGGGGACCCGGGTCCAGTGGCCGTCGGCGTCGAGCGACCACGACTGCGCGTCGTCGGCCAGGTTGGCACTGAGGATCTCCTCCAGCCGGCGGATGGCCGGCGGATCGTCGACCGGGATCATCGCCTCGACGCGCCGGTCGAGGTTCCGGCGCCGGAGATCGGCGGAGCCGATGTAGAGGCGGGCCGGCCGGTCCGGATGGTCGCCACCGAAGCGGAAGATGCGGGAGTGCTCGAGGAACCGCCCGACGATGGACTTGACCGAGATGGTCTCGGACAGCCCGGGAATGCCCGGACGCAGGCAGCAGATGCCGCGGACGATCAGGTCGGTACGGACCCCGGCCTGGGACGCGGCATAGAGCGCTTCGATGACCGCCGGGTCGTCGAGGCCGTTGACCTTCAGGACGATCCGGCCGTTCGGCCCGGCCCGCATCTCCGATTCGATGCAGGCGATGACCCGGTCGCGGATGCCACCGGGCGAGGTGACCAGCTCGTCGTAGCGGGGAGGCTGGCTGAACCCGGTGATGTAGTTGAAGAAACGGGTGATGTCGGCACCGAGCTCGGGCTTGGAGGACAGGATCCCGAGGTCTTCGTAGATCCGGGCGGTCTTCGGGTTGTAGTTCCCCGTTCCGATGTGGCAGTACCGCGTCACCGTGCTCCCCTCCTGGCGGACGATGAGCGTTGTCTTCGAGTGGGTCTTCAGACCGAGGAGGCCGTAGACGACGTGGGCGCCGGCTTCCTCCAGCGCCCGGCCCCAGCCGATGTTGGCCTCCTCGTCGAAGCGGGCGGTGACCTCGACGAGGACCGCCACCTGCTTGCCGTGCTCGGCCGCTCGGACCAGAGAGGCCACGATCGGACTGTCACCCGAGGTCCGATAGAGGCACTGCTTGATGGCGAGGACGTGGGGGTCGTCGGCCGCCTCGGTCAAGAGCTCCTCGACGGAGGCGGAGAAGGAATCGTAGGGATGGTGGACGAAGATGTCCTGGCGGTCGAGGACGGAGAAGATGGTGGCGTCCTCCTCCCGTTCCACGCCGGCCAGCTCGCGGGGCACGAGCGGTGCCCACGGCTCGTCGCGCAGCTCGGGCCGGTCCAGGGCGTGGAGGGTCCACAGGCAGTCGAGACCGAGGGGTCCCCGGGTGGTCTCGATGTCGTCCGCCGTCAGCCCGAGCTCGAGGGCGAACCAGTCGACCGGCGCCGCCGACGTGCGGGAGTCGATCTCCAGGCGCACGACGGGCAGGAAGCGGCGCCGGCGCAGCTCTTCCTGGAGGGCGAGGAGCAGGTCGTCGGCGGCATCCTCGTCGAGGTCCAGGTCGGCGTCCCTCGTCACCCGGAAGACACACGGATCACCCAGCTCCATCCCGGGGAACAGCTCGGGGAGGAACGCCGCCAGCACGTCCTCGATGGGGACGAACCGCTCCTTGCCCGTGCGGTCGGGGAGCGGGATCAGCCGGGGGACGTTGGGCGGTACCTTGACCCGTGCAAACCGGCTCTCGCCGCCCTGGGCCTGACCGACCTCCACGCCGATGTTGAGCGACAGGTTGGAGATGTAGGGGAAGGGATGGCTGGGGTCGACGGTGAGCGGTGTGACGACGGGCAGGATCAGCCGGTCGAAGACGTCCCGGAGGTGCGTCCGGTCGCTCGGGCCGAGGGCGTCCCACGACGCGAGCACGATCCCCTGGTCGGCCAGGGCCGGGATCAGGGTGTCGACGAGCAGGGACTCCTGGCGGCGGCGCATCGCCTCCAGCGCCTGGCGGACGTCGGTGAGGAGCCGGTTGGGCAGAGACCCGTTGAGCGAGGGGTTCTGGATGCCCGCTCCGACCTGGCGTTTCAGACCGGCCAGCTGGACCTGGAAGAACTCGTCGATCCGCTCGGCATAGAGGGCCAGGAATTTGACACGCTCGAGGAGGGGGACCGTGGGATCGGCGACCAGGTCGAGAAGCCGGTCGTTGAAGTCGAGGTCGGAGAGCTGGCGGGCGAAGTAGCGGTGGTCGATCTCCCCAGGGTCCGCGAGGTCGTCCGGCATTGCCATCCCCTCACCCTACCGACCGGGCGGTGGGAGGGGCCCCGGTCGGTAGGGAGGGGTCCCAGCCGGTCGCCGACCCGGGCGTCCAGGCCGAGCCACTACCATCCTGTGGGGTTTGCCGCCGGGGTCCGGTCGGTGCCCGTGCGGCACGTCCGGTGCCGGGCGCAACGAGAGAGGGTGTGGACCATGGCAGCAGGCGCCGATGGAGAGACGTCGATCGAGGTCATCATCGAGATCCCCCGCGGCAGCCGGAACAAGTACGAGTTCGACCACGAGCGGAACATCATCCGACTGGACCGCCGGCTGTTCTCCGCCACGTTCTACCCCGCCGACTACGGCTTCATCCCCGACACCCTGGCGGCTGACGGCGATCCGCTCGACGCGCTCGTCCTCCTGGACGAGCCGACGTTCCCCGGATGCCTGGTCGAGGCGCGTCCTGTCGGAGTGTTCTGGATGTCCGACGAGAACGGCGAGGACGCCAAGATCATCACGACCGCGTGCGGCGACCCCATGTGGGAGGGCATCGTCGACCTCGACGGGCTCCCACCCCACCTGACCCACGAGATCGCCCACTTCTTCGACGTCTACAAGGACCTGGAGCCCGGCAAGCTGACGCAGATCCGCGGCTTCGAGGGGGTGGAGGCGGCATGGGCCGAGATCGAGTCCTCGCGACGCCGGGCCGTCGAGACCGGGCACGGAGCGCACTGACCGGGCTGGCGGCCGGGCTCGGCCGCCCGGGTCCCACCCCGCCTGAGGGCCCGACCGGCGGGTCCGACCGGCGGGTCAGCCGGCGGGTCGGGCGCCGACGAGCACGAAGGCGATCCGGGCCGCACGATCGGTCCGGTTGCGCCACGCGTGCCGGGTGCCCCGCTGGACCACGACGGTGCCGGGTCGGACCGGCACCAGGGCGCCGTCGTCGAGCTCCAGCTCGAGCTCGCCGTCGAGCACGATGGCGTAGTCGACCGAGTCGGTGGTGTGCATCCCGGGATGGTCCGGCTCGAGCCTGGCCATGAGGGCCGGCACCTTCCTCTGGGCCTCTTCCAGGGCGGCAGCCACGTCGGGGACCGGGACGGCTCCCGCGTCCGCCGCTCCGGTGGTGCCGGCGCCTCCCGCCGCCGCTCCCGCCCCTGCTCCGGTCGTGCCGGCCTCGCCCCTGCCGCCTCGGGGGTCCGGGGGGAAGGTGACGACCCGGAACACCGTGCCGCCCGGAGCGGGAAAGTAGTCCGGGACGCCGGGAGAGCCGAGATCGTCAGGCATGGACGGTGTGGCGGTGGTGTGCCACAGCTCGATGGTCTCGAACCCGGGCAGGAGCGAGAGGGTGACCGGCTCCACCTCCTCGTCCGTGACCACCACGGCCCGTCCACGGGCGTCGTGGCCGGTCACGACCCGCCGGATGCGCTCCGGCCCGTTCCCCCCGCCGTTCCCGCCAGTCCCGCCGCCGCCGCCGTCCCGGGCGGTCATCGGCCCGCGTCCCGCTCTAGCCCGGGCCTCACTCGGCCAGTGCCTGGTAGACGAGGGCCCGGAGCTGGGCGCGGATGGGGTAGCAGGTCGACGGCATCAGCTGGGTCATGAACACGACGGTCAGGTCCTCGACCGGGTCCACCCAGAAGGCGGTGCTGGCCGCCCCGCCCCAGGAGTACTCCCCGTAGGAGCCCACGCCGCCGGTGGCCGCCGGCCCCAGGCCGATGGCGAACCCCAGTCCGAACCCGATCCCGTCGAAGCCGGACTCGCCGAAGCCGCCGGTGGCGAACTGGCGGAGATCGCCCCCGCCGGGGAGGTGGTTGACCGTCATGAGCTCGAGCGTCTTGCGCCCGAGCACGCGGGCGCCGTCGAGCTCGCCGTCGCCGAGCAGCATCCGGCAGAAGCGCAGGTAGTCGCCGAGCGTCGACACCAGCCCGCCGGCCCCGGAGAGGTACGAGCGGCGACGGCGGTAGGCGCTGGTCTCCGGGTCGTCGAACAGGGACGGGGTCTGCCCCGAGCGATAGGCGTAGGTGGCGGCGAACCGGTCGGCGCTCTCGTCGGGCACCACGAAGCCGGTGTCCACCATCCCGAGCGGGCGGAAGACCTCGTCGCTGAGGTAGTCGTCGAAGGATCGTCCCGAGATGATCTCGACGAGCCGGGCGCAGATGTCGGTGGAGAGCCCGTAGTTCCACCGGGTTCCCGGCTGGAACTTGAGGGGATAGCCGGCGAGCAGCTCGCAGGCCTTCTCGAGCGTCATGCCCGAGCGCTCCTCGCGCACGGCCTCGGCGTAGCGGTAGTCCACGGGATGGCTCGGGACCACGCTGCCGGCCAGGCCGGTCATGTGCATGAGCGCGTCACGGATCGTCATCGGTCGTTCCTGTGGCACCTCGGTGGTCGACCCGTCCTCGGCGACGGTCTCCACCCGCAGGTCGCTCCACGCCGGGATGAACCGGGCCACCGGATCGGTGAGCAGGAACGCCCCTTGCTCGTAGAGCTGGAGGAGGGCGACCGACGTGATCGGCTTCGTCATGGAGTAGATGCGCCAGATCGTGTCGTCAGCCACCGGGCGCTCCCGCTCCCGGTCCATGAGGCCGAGGTTGCGGCTGTAGGCCAGGGTGTCGTCGCGCACGACGGCGATCTGGCAGCCGGCCAGCTTCCCCGGTGTCACGTAGCGGTCCTGGAGGTGGGCGGTGATGCGCTCCAGGCGGCCCGGGTCCATCCCGGCGGCCACGGGATCCGCCGCCTGTTCCATGGTGGTGCGGAGATCGGTCATGCGTTCTTGGCCAGTTCGGCGAAGGGCGTGGTGCGGTCGTTGCTCGGCTCCTTCGGGAGGCCGAGGACCCGCTCACCGATGATGTTGCGCTGGATCTGGTCGGTCCCTCCGTAGATCGGGGGCGCCTGGGCCAGGAGCGCCATCTCCGTGACGGAGCTGACCAGCGGGTCGGGAAGCGCTCCTTCCAGGCTGGCCTTCCCGGCCTCGTCGTACCCGTGGAGGGTGCCGGCCGCCCCGGCGATCTCCAGGCCTACGTCTCGGGAGAGCCGGACGATGTTGCTCATCGACAGTTTGGCGATGTTGGGCATGCCCGGGATGTCCCCGCCGGACTCCCGCACCGCTTTCAGCCGCAGGCCGTTGAGCCGGCCGAGCTCGCCCCAGGTGTAGAGCCGGACGAGGGCCTGACGGATGGCCGGATCGAGGTTGCGCCCGGTGGCGCGGGCCAGGCTGATGAGCGGATCTGCGCTCCCACGCATGGCTCGGGGGCTCGGCCGCTCCGAGGGGGCCCGGCCGCCGGCCTGGTTCCTGGCCCGAGGGGCGAAGTCGCCGGCCCGGCGCTCCAGGTGGCCGGCGACGGTCCCCGGGGTCGCCCCGAAACCGCCGCCGCCTCCACCTCCGGATCCCAGGCCGGCCCGCTCGTTGGCCAGCGTGGTGTTGGCGACGGCCCAGCCCTGGTGGACGCCCCCGATGAGCGCTCCGGCCTCGACACGGGCGTCGGTCAGGAACACCTCGTTGAACAGGGCCCGCCCGGTCATCTCCCGGAGCGGGCGGACCTCGACCCCCGGCTGGTGCATGTCGAGCGCGAAGTAGGAGATGCCCTGGTGCTTGGGCACGAGCGGGTCGGTACGGGCCAGGAGCATCCCGAGATCGGCGACCTGGCCGCCCGAGGTCCACACCTTTTGCCCGTTGACGACCCACTCCTCGCCGTCACGGACCGCCCTCGTCTGGAGACCGGCAAGGTCGGAGCCGGCGGACGGCTCGCTGAAGAGCTGGCACCATGCCTTCCGCCCCGTCACGATGTCGACCACGTAGGTGTCGATCTGCTCGGGGGTCCCGTGGGCGACGATCGTGGGTGCGGCCAGGAGCAGCCCGAGGCCGGCCGGGGCGCCGAGGGCGCCGAAGTCGGCGATGACCTGGGCGACCCTGACCGACTCGGCACGCGAGAGCCCGCGACCATACGCGTGCTCCGGCAGGGAGGGCGCCGACCAGCCGGCCATACCGAGCCGTTCCCACCACTCCCCGACGGTGAGATCGGGATCCCAGTTGGCCTCCAGCCAGGCGTGGAGCTCGTCGACGAGCTCGGCGTCCCCCCCGCCGCCGGCAGGTCGTTCGGATGTGGTGGTCGTGGCGGTCACAGCGTCCCCTCCGTGGGCTCGTGCTCTGGTTGATCATGGGCCAGGCCGGTGGACCGACCGTAGCGTTCCCGGAGCACCTGGCGGTAGAGCTTGCCGTTGTCCTGGCGCGGCAGCTCCTCCACGAAGTCGATGCTCCTCGGGCACTTGAAGCGGGCGAGGCGGGTGCGGCAGTGCTCGAGCAGCTCGGCGGCCAGCGCCTCCCCTGGCTCGTACCCGGGCTGGAGCTCGACGACGGCCTTCACCACCTCGCCCCACTCCGGGTCGGGCACGCCGATGGTGCCGACATCCCCGACGGCCGGGTGCTCGAGCAGGACGGCGTCGATCTCGGCCGGGTAGATGTTCACCCCGCCTGAGATGATGAGGTTGGCCGACCGGTCGGTCAGGTACAAGAAGCCCTCGGCGTCCATGTAGCCGACGTCGCCGAGCGTGAAGTACTGGCCCGCGTAGGTCGCCGCCGTCTTCGCCGGGTCCCCGTGGTACTCGAAGGCCGCCCCCTCCGGCGCCCGCAGGAAGACGAGGCCGATCTCCCCGGCCGGGAGCGGATGGCCCTGCTCGTCTCCCACGACGACCTGTCCCTCGGTGAACGGGCGCCCGACGGTGCCGGGATGGGCCAGCCAGGTGGCGGAATCGACGAAGGTCCCGACGCCTTCGGTGGCGGCGTAGTACTCCCAGACGATCGGCCCCAGCCACTCGATCAGCCGCTGCTTGACCGAGACGGGGCAGGGGGCGGCGCCGTGGAGGACCGAGCGGAGCGACGTGACGTCGTACCGGGCGCGGACGTCCTCGGGGAGGGAGAGGAGCCGGTGGAACATGGTGGGCACCATGTGGGTGTGGGTGACCCGGTAGCGGTCGATGAGCGCCAGTGCCTCCTCGGCGTCCCACCGCTCCATCAGCACCACGCCCACGCCGAAGTTCAGGGGGATGGCCAGGGAGAAGGCGAGCGGCGCGGCATGGTAGAGGGGTCCGGTGCACAGGTGGACGTCCGACCCCCCCTCCCGGTAGCCGAAGAGGTTGATGGAGGTGGTGGCGTCGGTGGCGCCCGGGGGGCGCTTGACCCCCTTGGGCCGTCCGGTCGTCCCGGACGTGTAGAGCATCGCCGTCCCCGGCGTGGGGTCGTCCAGGTCGTCCGGCGACTCCGCGCCCAGGAGGTCGTCGTAGCTGA
>JAKADK010000051.1 GCA_021820665.1 Actinomycetes bacterium
CGGTTGGACACGATCCCGTAGGGCACGCGGAGCAAGAGGTCGAGGATCTCCACCGTCAACACATCGCCGGGAAGGGCACCGCGCACGTGGATCGGCCCGGAGACGACATGGGGCCCGTCACGCTCCTGATCATGGGGGACATTCGCACTGGCGAGCGCGACGGCGTCACCGAGCACGGCGTCCGGCGCGACCCCGTACCCGGCGAAGTACCGGAGGGGATCCCGACCCTGGTCATCGAGGATGCCTTCGTGGCTGATGGTGTCGACCGTGAGCACGGTGCCGGGGTCCACGGTGAGCGCCGGGATGGCGCCGCCGCCACGGACCCACCCCCACGACACGGTCTCCGGAGTGGCCGGGAGGTAGGGGCCGACGATCGGCCCCTCGCCGGCCTGGAGGACCCATGCGTCTTGTGGCGTGGAGGTCGGCGACGTGACGCCCGTACCCGTCGTCCGGGGTGGGGGTGGGTTGCTCATTCCGGCGGGACCGACCACGGCGACCAGCCTGTCACGCCCGCGCCCAGGCACATGCCCCGTCCGGGGAACTGCCCGTACCGGACGCTCCATCCGAAGCCGGTCTGGTCAAGCCACAAGCGACCGGCGTCGACAGCACCGGTATGCACCGGCAAGGCAGGGCTACCCGCTCGCGGGCCGAATGGCGGCGCCGGCACCGGGCGGACGACTGTCGGAGATCACCGCCGCGCCACCGACGACGATCGGGTCGGGCGACACCGGCACCGCTCCGCTCCGCTCATGACGGCACCGCCCGGCGGAGGGGGCGGCTCCTTCCAGGTGGGCGGATCACTGACGGTCTCCGATCCCCACGGTTCACCCGTGCTCGAGCTCCACTTCACTCTCGGTGCCCCAGGGCAACGGGCACGACGGTGACCGGTCGCCGGCACGCGACGCGCCCGATGCCGAACGCGGTTTCCCCGACGCGATCACTCCACGTACTCCGCAGGGTCCACGATCCCCGTCACGGCCTCCCCTCGGGCAAATCGCCGCAGGTTCTCGGCCGCCGCCTCCACTGCCCGGTCGAGGCTCCCCGCCACGATGCCGGAGTTATGGGGGGACCCGAGGACGTTGGGCAGGTCGAAGAACGGATGGTCCACCCTGAACTCGCCGGAGCGGAACGGCTCGACCCACCAGGCGTCGATGGCGGCGGAGAAGTCCGGATGCGTGACGAGGTGGTCGTAGAGCGCCTTCTCGTCGATGACCGCTCCCCGGGCCACGTTGACGAGGATGGCCGTCGGCTTCATCACGCCGAGCTGCGCGGCCCCGATGATGCCGCGGGTCCGTCGCGTCAGGGGAAGCGCCAGGACCACCACGTCGGCACCGGCGAGCACCCGGTCCAGGTCGTCGAGCGTGCCGACGGAGTCCACCGGATCGTCGGTCCGCCCGCTCGTGTTCACGGCATCGATCCGGGCGCCGAACGCCCGCATCAACGTGGCGGTGGCCCGGCCGATCCCGCCGTAGCCGAGGATGGCACAGCGGGCGCCGGCCAGCGTCGCCGTCGGGGTTCGCTGGTCCCACTCGCCCCGGGCCAACTTGGCGTGATTGGCAGAAAGCCGCTTGGCCAGTGCCAGGGTCATCGCCATGACGTGCTCGGCCATGGGCGCGGCGTAGGCGCCGACGTTGCTGGCCACCACGGCGTTCGGGGGGAGCTCGCCGAAGGGAAGGTGGTCGGCTCCCGCCGACACCAGTTGGACGAAACGTGCCGGCAGACCCGGTCCCAGGCCCTCGGGAACCTCACGCCGCCAGTTCCAGACCAGGATGGCGTCGGCCGACCGCATGGCCGCCACCCGTGCCTCCGGATCGAGCGCACGGGTCATCATGACCTCGTAATCGGTGGCCAGCGCGTCGTGGACCGGTAAGCCATCCGCGACAGGGAAGGTGATCGCGAGCCGCGGGCGGCGGTCTGCCATCAGAGCACCCCGACGGGACTGGCGGCTGCAGCCGTCAGGTGAACCGGGGCTCGGGGCGACACCCCGACCTCCTCGGTGAGCGTCGCACGCTGCCCATGGGCCGATCTTTTCATCTCGCATGCCCGCTTTCGTCGCCCGGCTGGTGGAGTCACGTCGCTTCGCCTGCACGTCGACTGCTGCCCGTAGTACCCGGGCGGAGCGCCCGGCGATCGGGTGCCACCAGGCCTGGAAAAGCTGCTCGACGAGGTAGCAGGCGACAATGACTTCCAGAGCGTGGCTCGGGAGGTGATGCCCGACTTCGTACATATCTTCGTCCGGGTCGACTCGACTGGTTCCCCGGCCGACGTGGCAGCCACGTCCACGGGTCGCACGTCGACGGTGTTGCGAGCCGAGCTCGCCCGGCTACGGTGCCGGCAAGTGCTGTGGTCGACGTCGTATGTCGCCGCCCCGGTCGGGTACGTGTCGCAACAGACGGTCCGCCGGTACGTCGGCCGCCCGTGGGACGCTCTGGCGTGAGACGGGCCCACGAGCTCCGCCGGCACCCCACCAGGGGCCAGCACCTGTGATTGCGAGCGTCCCTGGACGACCGCCGTGCGGCCGGGGAGACTGTCGCGACCCGGCGTCGCAGGCTGGCCAACTGCCGGCGAGACTTCCACCACGAGACCGCCAGGGCACTCGTGGAGCGCCACGACGTGATCGCCATCGCGGCCCTGATCGGGGACCCGAAGGTCATCGACAGGGCCCGGCGTGCCAATCCCCGCCTGGACCCGCACACCCCCGTAGCTCTCGTCCCGAACGGGGCGGCAACCAAAACCGGGAGGCGCAGAGGCATCCCCCGTATCCCCCGTATCCCCTGGGCTGGACTGGCCCTCACGGCCGACGACGCGGCGCGAGAAGAAGCTCGCAGCTTCGGCCGTCAGAGAAGTCACCTCCCGAGACTATGCGCCGGGGCCCATCCGCCGCGGGCTGCTCACCTGCTTTCCCCCTTTCCTCCTTTGGCCCTGCGACGGCGGCCCTCCTGCCGAACCGGACGTGCGCCGCGTCCGGCCCGGAGGGCCTACGATGGGCCGTCCCTCGAGCCACGGTGGCCTGGTTGGTGGCCTGACCAGCGCCGCTGCGACTCCGGGGACTACGGTGCGGGGATGTAGCTCAGTTGGCTAGAGCACCTGCTTTGCAAGCAGGGGGTCGTGGGTTCGAGTCCCATCATCTCCACCCAGTTCGCTGACCTGCACGTTCGCGCCATCGATCGGAACGGTGCGTGAACCACGCAGTAGGATGAGTCCGATGGAGTTCACGGCGGCGATCACCCACGAGGATCCCTGGTACGTGGCACGGTGCCTCGATGTCGAGGTCGCGAGCCAGGGCAAGTCGGCCGAGGAGGCCTTGGCGAACCTCAAGGAAGCCCTTCAGCTCTACTTCGAGGATGAGGTTCTTCCTGACGATTTGGAACCACCGATCATCGCCACCTTGCGTCTCACTGCGTGACGCCGGCTCTTCCGGTCCTCTCGGGAGCAGACGCGGTCCGGGCTCTGGCCAAAGCAGGCTTCGTTCGCGTGAGCCAACGAGGAAGCCACGTCAAGCTCCGCCATGGCGATGGTCGGGTTGCCATCGTGCCGCTCCACAGGGAACTCGCTCGCGGGACATTGCGGTCCGTGCTTCGCCAAGCAGGGATCTCGCCAGAAGAGCTTGCTGCGCTCCTGTACGGAGCGCCACTAAAATTGGCTAAGTACAGACACAGTCTCAGCTCCCTGTTCGAAGTCGGTAGCTCAGGGAGAAAGCCGTACCGTCGACAGCCAGATCCCGGTTCGTATTGCCTGACCCAACCTCCACCACGAGGTCTTCACGTTTTACGTGGGGACCACTTCACGTTTGGACCGGTCCCAGGGTGCCACGGGGCTGTGACGCAGCCGGCGCCCCCCGAGTTCGGCTGACGCTCCGGCTGCTCGTCCACGGCCACGGCCGTGCCGAGACGAGCTCGGCACGGGATGTCCGCGGGAACGTCCAGATGACTACGGGGATGCACCAACGAGGTCGCTGAGCGTGGTCCTGCGGCGGTGCCTGGTCCATGGAGCACGCCCCACGCGTTGGCGGCGCTCGTCGTCTGCGCGTCGCGCCACGAAGGCGTCGGCGATCGCGAGATTGCAGATGGCGAGGGCCACGGTGAGGAACAGCGTCGGTCCGACGAAGCCCATGAGCCGACACCAACCTTTGCCGATGTCGATCGTCGCCGGATCCTTCACCCGGGCGGGGGATGGTCCCGTTCCCGAGGTCGACGGGATCCCATTGGAGTCCGAGAGCTTTCCTCGTCGGCGTCCGAGGGCGAGGGCGAGTCCGAGGGCGAGCGTCCAGCGCACGACGTTGCGGGTCGGCCAGCTCACCGGCTGTTCGTGCACCACTCGTTGGGGCTCAACTGGAGCGCGTGCCCCAGAACGCCGGCTTGCGGCCACGTCCCCTTGCGGCTGTGCGTGGCAACACGAGGGGGACGTATACCGAACGACCGACGTCCGGTAGCCTTTGTAGGTGAAGGAACGCACCGCATGGGACCGCATCGAGGTCTCCCAGAGCCGCATCTCCCATCGGACTGCGCAACTTCGAGTGACGAGCCGTGTCCTCTACCGGATCGAGCACTACACGTCACTTCCGGTCATCGCCATCGCCATCATCGTGGCCATGATCGGTCTGATCGCCGCCGGCGGAGCGATCGGCTTTCCGAGCGGCTGGGTCACCGGCTTCGAGGTCTCGGCCTCAACAGTGACGATCGTGATGCTTTTCGCGATCCAACACACCCAGGGAAGGGAGCAGGCGGCGATCCAGCGCAAGCTCGATGAGATCCTTCACGCCCTACCTGGCGCCGATGAATCGCTCATGATGTTGGAGGAAGCGCCTCCCAACGTGATGCATGACGTCGAAGAAGAGCAGCGAGACGTTCGATTGATGTCACCTGACACCGAGACCGAGCAGTCGCCTCACCACGGGCGGAGGTTGGCTCACCCCATCATCACCGAGGATCAGTAGGCGGCTGTCTCGTTGCCAGTGGGCGGCTGTCTCGTTGTGGAGTCGCCCGGTGGGGCACCGGGTCCCTCTGGCGGTCAGGTCGAGTGTCATGGTGGACTTGACCGGGTCCCCTCAGACTTCGCCGTCGCGGGGTCTCCCTCGATGACGGTGAGCTTGCCTGCGGGGATCCGTCCCGGGCGCGCTCTGGCCGGCCGTGTGGGCACCGAGCGTCCCGTAGCGGGCCAGGGCCCCGCTCACCCCGGTCGAGTTCGTCGAGGCCTGGCTCCACCGACAGACACACCAACTCGCATAGCGGGTGGATCAACTATCGGGGTCCCCTCAGATGGGCTCGTGCCATCTGGTCGCAGTTGTCGTCCTGCGTCACCACCGGCAACCCGAGATCAAGGGCGGTGGCAGCGATCAGGGCGTCCGTTAGCTTGACCGCTCGATGGATGCCGGCGTTCCGGCAGTCGCTTACGAGACGAGCCCACGCGGCCATGACGGCCTCGCTGATCGGGACGGGATCCACTCGCCGGGCCAGGGTCAGCGTGCCCGCTCGGCGGGCGCGCGATGTGTCGTCGGCAGCGCTCAGCACACCCAGTTCGAGCTCGCCGATGGTCACGACCGAGATCGTCACCCGGCCGGGCAACTCCCCGAGCGGTCGGCCCGCCGCACTGGCGATGAACACCGAGGTGTCGAGAAGCCCGGCCGGGTCGTTCAAAGCTCGTCCAAGCTCTGTCCGGCCAGCACATCAAGGTCCTCACGCAGACCCGGGCGGCCACCCGCTCGCCTGCCCGGACGGCATCGATGACCTGGCTGGTCCGATTCCGTAGGTCGCGTACGCCGATCTCCATGTTCGACCGTGTAGCACCACGGTCCCTGACGCGATGTCGGAGTCGTAACGACCGCCGCGGGTCACTGGCGCTCGACACCGGTGCGGCGAGCGAACGAGCGGCGCCAAGGCCCAGAGGAATGTCGTGCTTCTGGGCGGTCTTGGCGTTGACCCGTGATGGCACGGTGAGGCTGCGCTGCGTGCAGCCGGTAGGTGGTTGCTCTGGGGGTGAGATGACCTCGGACCGGGTGAGATCGAGCATCACCGACGCTTCCCGCAACGGGCAGCGGACCCTAACCAACGACGTGGATCCCGACCCAGCGGTGCTCCATGGTGACTTCGAGCGTGCAGGCGTCAACCACTTCCGCGAATTCCGAGCCCAGGCACCCGCACCGCGAGCGGGTAGGTCGATAGCGATCCCCGACATCCCCGAAGTGCGGCGCACCCCGGGGAGTGCGACCATCACCTACCGTCGGCTCGGAGGCATGACTGCCCGATAACTGACCGCCTGACGAATCGAGGATAGTGACGGCGCGACGCATGCCCCGAGCGGCCCGCGCCTCGACGGGGTCCTACCGGTGGGCGGACAATCCATCGAGGGCGGCGTCCTGGCTGGGTCGTCGTATCCGCAGGATGGTATCCGAGAGCGGTACCGAGAAGTGCCCAGAGGGTGACGCATCGTCGAGCAGGGCCCGAAGGTCAGCCTCGAATCGATCCAGTTCGTCACCGAAGAGGTGCGGCGCGGTTGACGAGGCCGAGAAGACCCAGGCGACGAGGTCGTCGGTGCTCCGGTCCAGGACCCGGCGGTCCGTCACGGGTACGAGCACCTCGGGGAGGAAGCCTGCCGCTTGGAAGACGGCATCCTCGCCGCTCGGCGAGGTATTTCGATAGCTCTGGCCGGCCCGGCGGTCAGGTCCGAGGTAGTGCCTGCGCAGACGGTCGATCTCGTCGAAGGGCACTGAGGGGTGCGGCCCCGTGGATGGATGGCTAGCGGCACCGTCGCGGCCCGGATCGATCTGCACCACGGCACCGTCGGGCTCGATCATGGAGCGCACGGCGGAGGCCACTTTGGCTCGATCCATCCAGTGGAAGGACTGGGCGAAGGTGATCACCCGAAACGTCCCCAGCCCGGCCGGAAGATCCTCGGCCCGAAGCTGCACCCAGGAGGCGTTGGTGAGGCCCTCGAGCCGGGATGCCTGACGAGCCTCTTCGAGCATGCCGGGGTCAGGGTCCACGCCGACTACTTCCTCGAAGAGGCTCGCGAGCCTCAGAGCGACGATGCCCGGTCCGCAACCCACGTCGAGAAGTCGACCCTGTCCTGCGAGGTCAAGAGCTGTAGCCAGCGAGTCTGCCAGTCCCTCGGCGTAGGGGATCCGGCCGCGCCGGTAGTAGCTGGCCGACCCCTCGAAAAGGCTGGCGTCCCACGCCCACTCCTGCCACCCGTATCGAGCCCGTTCGACGCCTTCATCCTGACCGACATCTCCGTAGCCGGCGCGCTCAGCACGCACCACCGACCTTGCCATCGGTGAAAGGTCCACGGCAGGGATGCCCCCCTATCTCAGCTCGGTTGCTTGCGGCCCAAAAGGTGAAAGACCCGGCTGAGTTGGCGGTAGGGATCTCGTCGACTGGCTTCCAGCTCTACGGCAGCGGTCTTCGCCACCTGCTCTGGGTCGTCGGGATCCAACGCGACACCGCTGAACTCGAGCCAGTCGACGAACAACCACACCCCATACCAGCACACCGGCTCCACGCCACGATCCTGGAGAAGCCCGCTCAGCTCCTCCACGGTGTCGGCGCGGCCTTGCACGCCCAGCACACCAACCCCGGACGTGGCGTCGAACGACGCGAGGGCGTCATCCCACCGTCGTTCCAGGGCCGGACGGACGGCACTCGCCTTGGCATTGCCCGTCATGATCGACACCAATCCTCCGGGCGCAGCGCAGCGGGCCAGCTCGTCCAGGAGCGACAACGGCTGCTCGGGGTAGTAGCCCAGCACGCCATGGCAAAGAACCGCGGCGAAGCGCCGGTCGCCGACCGCCTCGCCGGCGTTCTCGCCTTCGGCTCGCACGAGCGTCACGCGCCGCTGAGCGTCAGTGGGCAGGCGATCGAGGCGCTCTTCGGCCCTGTCGAGCATCACCTGCGACGAGTCGAGCAGCGTGACGTCGTAACCGGCTTCGGCCAGCGGGAACGACTGATGGCCGGCGCCGCCGCCGACATCGAGCACCGCTGCTGGCGCGGGCGGCAGGTGTTCGAGCAGCTGGTGGTGGAGCACGTAGGTTCGGACGTGGCCCTTGACCGAGGCATAGGCCCCGTCCACGAACTGGCCAGCCAGACGGGCCCAGGCGTCATCCACGCGCCCAATCATGGCAGGCGAAAGGCAACAAATGGCCGGGGGAGGAGGAGCGGGCCTTCTCGGCCGACAGTACCCCTGGGCTCACGGTGCTCACGGTGACCGCCCACTCGCCAGCCTGCTCGGCCGAGTGCGCTCCGGAGAGACGAAGGACCGCTCGGCGGTCCCGAAAGGCGCGATCGGGCGAAGCCTGCGTGTGCGACGCTGTTCGTGTGCTGGTGATCGACGCCGCTAACGTCATCGGGTCCCGCCCCACCGGATGGTGGCGCGATCGGCCGGGTGCGGCCCGAGCCTTCACGGCGCAAGTCCGTGCGTCGGTGGCCTCGGGGAGGCTCGGCAAGCCGGTGACCATCGTGCTCGAAGGCCAGGCGCGCGCCGGGGCAGCGGAGGCCGACGTGGGCGGTGTGGCGGTCGTCCATGCCCCGGGTGAGGGTGACGACACGATCGCGGCCATCGCCCGGGCCAACCGCCAGGTCGTTGTGGCCACCGCCGATCGTGCGTTGGCTGCACGGGTCCGCGCTGACGACGCGGAGGTCGTCGGGCCGAGCTGGTTGCTCGCTCGCCTTGTCGATTGAGCCACAGCCGGTACCGGGTCCCGATCCGAACCGCGGCATGCCTACCCGATGGCCCCGTCGGTCATCGACGAAACCGCGCGTCGGCGATGTTTGTCGGCTCGCTCCATTGGCGCCCCAGCAGCGTGCCCAGAGGTCGGCCACGCCGCTCCTTGCTCTTCCGCGCTCTTCCACCCGACCCGCGTCACCGGTCACTTCTTCTCACGTGCGCGAGCGTGTGAAAGGCGAGAGCTGCGGCTGTCGCCACATTGATCGAGTCGACGCCTGCCGCCATCGGGATCGAGACCACCACGTCGGCCAGCGCCAGTGCCGCCCTCGTCAGGCCCGGTCCTTCTGCACCGAGTAGGACCGCCACGGGCACGTCGTCCCTCGGGAGCACCGCCCGCAAGTCGGTGAGGTTGGCGTGGCGGCCCTGGTTACCGTCCGGTGGTCGCGGTGCCAGTGCCACGACGGCGAAGCCGGCGGCCCTCAGTTGTCCCAGGCCGCTCGGCCAGGGCTCGACTCGAGCGAAGGGCACGTGGAGAACGTGGCCAACGGAGACCCGGACCGATCGGCGGTAGAGCGGGTCGGCACAGGTGGGGTCCAGGAGGACGCCCGTCACCCCGAAGGCGGCGGCGTTGCGAAACAGTGCGCCGAGGTTCTCATGGTCGTTGAGCCCTTCGAGGATCGCCACCAACCCCGGGGCCTCCCCGGAGCGCGAACCGACGGTGGCCAGCAACTGGCCACTGTCGATGGGGCGGGGGCGGTCCGCGACCGCCACGACTCCCCGGTGGAACGCGAAGCCGACGGTCTCGGCCACGACGGCACGCGAGCACACGTACACCGGAACGCCCCGGGCCCGAGCGGCTGCGACCACAGGAGCGGCCGCCACCACCTGCCGGTCGTCGACCAGCAGCGACCGCCCGGTGTAGTTGGACGCCAAAAGGCGTTCCACCGCCAGCCTGCCTTCGACCATGAAGACGGACCGGTCCATCTCCAGGCGAAAGCGGTGCGCAGGATCGTTCAGGTCCCGGTAGAGGTCGAGCCGGGGATCGCGAGGGTTGTCGATACGGTGCAGAGGACCGAGGACGTCGGGTCCCGGTTCGGTCGATGCGTCCACCACCGGTCCAGCCTCGCGCGTCGTCTGCCGCTCCGGCTCCGCTCAGCCGGGCCGTCCCCGCTGTGGCCGGGACGACCGGCAGGACGCGCTCCTCCGTCCGGCGGTCCCTGTCCTATCGTTGGCCCATGCCCGAGACCCCGTCGTCCCCCGCCAAGACCTGGAAGTACCGCTTCGCCCGCCCCGGGGGCGAGGAGATCGAGACCGGGGAGTTCGCCAGCGACGAGGGGGCCATCGCGCGGGGCCGCGAGCTGTCGACGTCGATCGCGGCGCCCGTCGTAGTAGCGCGTTACGGGTTGGTCGACTGGCACTACGTCGACGAGGTCGACGCCCGCTCCTGAGCTCCGCCGGACCCCGTCACCATCCGGGCCGAGAGCCCCGGACGGAGTCGGTGGGCGCCGGGCGGTTGCGGACAAGTGCTCCGGTCGCCGTCGTCAGCGCGAACCGGCGGCAAGGCACCCTGTGGCACGTCCACACGGACGGTCCGGCGATGAATACTGTTGGGCATGGCCACTCGCCCGGCGTCGCCTCGGATCCCTCCCCTTCCCGCTGCCGAAAGGACACCGTCGGCCCAGGCTCTCCTCGATGGGGTCATGGTCGCCGGGTCGGAGGCCAACATCTTCGCCACGCTCGTCCGTGCCGAGGGACTGACTCGGAGATGGCTCCCCTTCGGCGGGAAGCTGTTGAACGGGAAGATCCCCGCTCGCGATCGGGAGCTCCTCATCCTCCGCACGGGCTGGAACTGCGGGTCGGAGTATGAATGGGCACAGCACGTGGTGTTGGGATGCTCGGCCGGTTTGTCCGAGGATGAGATCCTGCGTATCCCTGACGGCCCTGGTGGCGAGTGGGCCCCGGCCGACTCGACGCTGCTCCGAGCGGCCGACGAGCTCCACAACGACTACTCCATCACCGACACGACCTGGCATTCCCTCAGCGAAGTCTACGACGCCGCGCAGCTCATCGAGCTTCCGATGCTGGTTGGCCACTACCACATGGTGGCGATGACTCTGAATTCGCTGGGAGTGCAGCTCGATCCCGGGCTCACAGGATTTCCGGGCACCCGATCGTGATCGCTGTGCCATGCCGTCGGAAGCCGTCGGCTCTGTGACAAGCCGGGTCACCCCGGGTGTTCCGACAATGACATCGCGTTTGTCGAGAAAGGTCGGCATCGTCGTCGGGGCCGGGCAGACACCTGGCGAGACGATCGGGAACGGGCGCGCTGCGTCCCTCCTGTTCGCTCGCGCCGGTGCCCGGTTGCTGCTGGTCGACCGTCGGTTGGACTCCGCTCAGGAAACTGCGGAGATGATCCGCTCGGAAGGGGGGACGGCCGAGTGTTGTGAGGCGGACTGGACCAGTCGCTCGGATTGCGCACGGTTTGCCGCTGCGTGCACCACTGCCTTCGGCGGGATCGATTTCCTCCACAACAATGTCGGTATCGGAACGGGTGACGCCGATCCTCTCCGCCTCGAGGAGGAGGCGTTCGACCGGATACTGAACGTGAACCTGAAGGGCTGCCTGCTGTCATGCCAAGCGGTCGTGCCGGTCATGAGGGAGCACGGAGGTGGGAGCATCGTCAACGTGTCGTCGTTGGCAGCTGTGGCCTCCACGCCGCTCACTGCGTACAAGATCTCCAAAGCGGGGATGAACGCCTTGGGTCAGTCGCTCGCCATGGCGAACGCTCGTCACGGTATCCGGGTGAACACGATCATGCCCGGCCTCATGGACACCCCCATGGCCATCGAAGGGACGGCGGAGGCACAGGGCATGACCCGTGAACAGGTACGCGACGTGCGCAACCAATCGGTGCCGCTACGCCACAAGATGGGGACGGCCTGGGACGTCGCCTACGCGAGCCTGTTCCTCCATTCCGACGAGGCTGACTTCATCACCGGCGTCGTGCTACCCGTGGACGGAGGCCAGTCCGCCCGCATCGGCTGACGGAAGAAAGGCCGGTAGGGGCCGGAGCGGCCGCTCCCGCCGACGGGGTGCCGGTGGCCGGTGGCCGGCCTAGCGAGCCGTGTCAGACCCCACGGCTACAGTCCTGATCCTTGCTCAATCTCTACGCCGCCGACAGGATCGAACCGCTGGCCCGGCACCTGGCAGAGGTGTACGCGGTTCCTCCCGACGATCCGCTCGCACCCGAATGGCTGGCAATCCCCTCCGCCGGCATGGAGCGCTGGCTGTCGCTTGAGCTGGCCCGGCACCTCGGCGCGACAACGCCACACACTACCGACGGGGTTGCCGCCAACATCGAGTTCCATTTCCCGGACTCCCTGAGACAGTGCGTCCTCCAGGCCGGCCGCGATCCGATGGCACCGGATCCATGGCAGGTCGAGCGGCTCACCTGGACCGTGCTCCGGAACGCTCAGGACCGCCCTGGAGACCTTCCCCGCGGCCTGGTCGATCCACGGCCGGGAGCGTCGCGCTTCGGTGCCGCCCGGAGGATCGCGGACCTCTTCGACCGCTACCACGTCCACCGCCCGGAGATGATCCGGAGCTGGGCGAAGGGCCAGCTGGTGGACGGGACCGGGCGGGACCTCTCCCCCCACCACCACTGGCAGCCGATGCTGTGGCGGCTCTGCCGGCAGTCGATCGGAGAACCCAGCCCACCAGAACGCTTTCCCGAGCTGATCGAGGCACTACGTCGCGGGATGCTCGACGTGGACCTGCCCCGGCGCCTCGTCCTGTTCGGCCTCACCCTCCTCCCCGGCGGCGCCCCGTTCCTGGACCTCACCGCAGCGGTGGCGACCGTCCGGGACGTCCACGTCTTCCTGCTCGAACCGTCCGCCGCGGTACGAGGTCGCCTGGTAGCGCTGTCCGCTCGGCCGCCCCCCAGCGCCCGCCTCCGTGCCGAGGATCGGAGCGCGGAGCTCATCCGCCACCCACTGCTCCGATCATGGGGCCGCCTCCACCGTGAGACGGTGGCACTGCTGACCGATGCGTCCCGCCGAGGTCTGTCCCCGCCCGTCCTCGTCACCCGTGCCGGCGGCGGCGCGGGCGGCGACATCCACTCGGCCGGGGGCACGACCGGCGCCGGCAACGAGGGTCCGGGCTCTCCGGGACCGTCGCTCCTGGCCCAGCTCCAGGCGGACATCAGATCCGACCAGGCTCCGAACGGCTCGTTCCGTCCCGATCCCACCGATCGCTCGGTACAGCTACACGCCTGCTACGGGCCGACACGCCAGGTCGAGGTGGCACGCGACGTGATCCTCCACCTCCTGGCCGATCCGGAGCTCGACCTCTCCGAGGATGACATCGTCGTCCTCACACCGTCTCTCGACCGGTTCGCACCGCTCATCGCGGGTGTCTTCGGTTCCTCAGGCGGCTCGGACCCGGGCGACGGGGACCTGGACCGGGAGGAACCGGTCCCAGGGGGACCGACCGGTGCGGAACACGCCGGGGAGCCACCAGCGGCCGAACAGGCACCGGCGCTCCGGTACCAGATCACCGACCGGTCGATCCGCACGACCAATCCCGTCCTCGAGGCCATGACCGACCTCGTGGCGCTGCTCGGTAGCCGGTTCGACAGCTCCTCGGTGCTCGACTTCATGACCTCCGAACCGGTCCGCCGCCGGTTCGGCCTCTCCGCCGACGACCTGGCCCGTGTCCACACCTGGGTCCACGCCACGGAGATCCGCTGGGGCCTCGACACCCACCACCGGCGCACCTTCGGCGTTCCCGCCGGCGTCGACACCAACACCTGGCTCGCCGGCCTCGATCGCCTCGTCGTGGGAACGGCCGTGCACGGTGAGCTCCACCTGGCGGTGGGTGACGTGGCGCCCTACGAGACCGACGGTGACGACGCCGCCCTGGCCGGCCGGTTGGCCGAGCTGATCGCCGTCCTGGCCCGGTTGCAGCGGGAGACCGACGGGAAGCGTCCCGTCGAAGAGTGGATGGCTCTCTTGCGGACGACCATCCCCGACCTCTTCGAGACGGCCCCTGATCTGCGTTGGCAGCTCGATGCCCTGGTCCAGGTCTTCGGGGCCGTCGTGGAGAGCGCGACGACAGGCGGGGTGGCCTCCTCGACGCCGCTCTCCTTCGCCGACGTCCGCCGGATCCTCGACGTCGAGCTCCGTGCCAAGCCCGGCCGCCCGAACTTCTTCCGGGGTGGTATCACCGTGACCTCGATGACGCCGCTGCGGGGCGTCCCCTTTAGAGTCGTCTGCCTGCTCGGGGTCGACCACGAGGCGTTGACCGCTGGTGTCGCCGAGGGCGACGGTGACGACGTCGGGGCCAACGCGCCCCTACTCGGCGATCGGGACCCGCGGGGCGACGTCCGCCTGGCGCTGCTCGAGGCGGTCCTGGCCGCCGGCGAGCGGTTGGTCGTGCTCCGGGACGGCCACGACGTCCTCACGAACCACGAGGTCCCGGCGCCGGTGGTCGTCGACGAGCTGACCGACACGCTCGGTGCCATGGTCGACCCGGCACTCCGGCCGACCTTCCTGGCCACAGTGGAGACGGCGCACCCTCGCCTGGCCCACGACGAGCGTTGCTTCGAGCCGGGTGCCTTCGTCGACGGTCCCTGGAGCTTCGATCCGGGCGCGTTGCGCGGTGCCCTGGCCCGGCGCAACCGGGAGGCCGTGGGTCCACCGATCTTCCTGCCGACATGCCTCGCTCCACCGGCATCGGGCGAGATCTCTCTCGACGAGCTGCACCAGTTCTTCCACGATCCGATCCGGTTCTTCCTCGAACGACGGCTCGAGCTGCGGCTACCTCGGGACGACGGGCTCCCCGAGCCGGTGGTGCCCCTGAAGCTCGGCGGCCTCACCGGGTACTCGGCCGGGACACGTCTCCTCGGTTTCCTCCTGGAGGGCCGGTCGCCGGAGGAGTGGGAACAGGTGGAGGTCCGGCTCGGCACCGTACCCCCCGGTGTGCTGGCTTCCGGCGAGCTCGAGAAAGTGCGGGCCACCGTGGAGTCGATCCTCCAGGCCGCACTCTCCCGTGGCCTGTGCCCCGAACGCCAGGTCCCCGTGCCCGTCGACGTGGCCCTGCCGGACGGCACCCAGATCACCGGGACGGTGATCGACCGGTTGCGTTCTCCTGCCTCCGGGCCATGCGACATGGGGTTCGCCAGAGCCAAACCGGTCGACCAGGTCACGGCCTGGCTCGATCTCATGGCCCTCGTGGCGACGGACCCGGGAAAGACCTGGCGATCGGTGATCGTGAGGCGGGCTGCGACTGGCGCCGGTCCTCCGGCGGTAGTCGACCTCTCGCCTGTCGCCGGCCACGACGCCCGACGACGCGCAGAGACCGCCCGGCAGGCGCTCGGCGTGGCCGTGGACCTCTACCGGCGGGGCCTGGTCGAGCCCGTCCCGCTGTTCCCGCGCTTCTCGCACGCCGTGCTCACGGGGAAGGATCTCCGGAACGCCTGGCGACCGTTCAAGGGCTACGGCGACGGCGACGGCTCGGCTAGTGAGCTCGTGTTCGGCACGCGCACCTTCGAGGAGATGCTGTCCATCGAACCGCGCGAAGGAGACCCGGAAGGCTCGGGAAACCGCGTCGAACGGTTCGCCCGCTACCTGTGGGACACGATCGAGCGATCGACCACGCCCTCTCCTGAACCTGCCGCCGATACCGATACCGATACCGACGGAAGCGACGCCGACGGCGACGGGAGCGACGATCGTGCCGGAAGCGGGCGTAGAGACCGTGGCGGCGGCGGCACCAGCGGCGGCACCAGCGGCAGCGTGGGGACGTGACCGTCGTGCCGACGGCGCACTTCGACCTCACCGAGGCGCTCCCAGGAGAGGTGCTGGCCATCGAGGCCAGCGCCGGCACCGGGAAGACGTTCGCGTTGGCGGCCCTCGCCACCCGGTGCCTCGCCGAGCTCGACCTCCCGGTGTCAGAGCTGTTGGTCGTCACCTTCACCCGGGCCGCCACCAGCGAGCTCCGGAGCCGCATCCGCCGCCAGATCGTCGAGACTACCGCCCACCTCCGTGCCGGGGATCCTCCTCCGACGGAGGACCCGCTCCTCGTCCACATCGGTGACGCCGACCAACGGGAGCGAACCCGGCGCCTCGATCGTCTCGACCGGGCCGTTGGCGAGTTCGACACCGCCACGATCACCACCATCCACGGCTTTGCCACACAGATGCTCGGCACGCTCGGCGTGAGCACCGGTATCGATCCGGACGCCGCGCTGGTCGACGACACCGCCACGCTCCTGCCGGAAGTCTGCGCCGACGTGCTTGCCGCCGCTGCGTTCGAGCACACCTCGGCCGATGAGCTGCCGACCCTCGACCGGCTGGTCCGCGTCACCAAGATTCGACTGGCCAGGCCCGACCTCGTGCTCCAACCGACTGGCCGGACAGGCGACGATCCGGCGGGGGTGGTCCTCGCCTCTCTCGCCGAGCGTTGTGCCGAGACCACCAGGGAACGACGCCAGAGGCGTGGGACCTCGAGCTTCGACGACATCCTCGTCCACCTCCGAGACGCGCTCGAGAGCGCTGTGGGCGCCACCACCCGCGCCGCGCTCGCCGGCCGCTTCCAGCTGGCGCTGATCGACGAGTTCCAGGACACCGACCCCGTGCAGTGGGCCATCTTCTCCACCCTGTTCGGCCACGACACGACCGGCGGGCGCCTGGTGCTCGTGGGTGACCCGAAACAGGCGATCTACTCCTTCCGGGGTGCGGACCTCCGCACCTTCACCGAGGCGGTGGAACCACGCCCGGGACTGGTGAAGCGGGTCCTCGGCACGAACTGGCGGTCGGACGGGGCCATGCTGACCGCCCTGAACGTGCTGTTCGATGGCACCACCTTCGGCGACGACCGGATCGCCTACGCTCCCGTCGAGCCGGCACCAGCCAACGCGACCAAGCGGCTCGTCGACGAGCGCGGGGCCACCTACCCCTCCTTGTCGATCCGACTCGCTCTCGGCCCGGATATCCGGCGGGGCCAGAGAGGCGCGTCGGAGACCACTGACGCCAAGCGCGCCATCTTCTCCGACCTCGCCGACCGACTGGTCGACCTCCTCCGCCACGCCCGCCTCCCGGGTACGACCGCCGACGGCACGCCAACCCAGGTTCCCGTCCGCCCGTCGGACATCGCCGTGCTCGTGCGGGACGCCACCGAGGCAGTCGAGATCCAGCAGGTGCTCCAAAAGCGGGGGGTGCCGGCCGTGCTGGCGCGGGGATCCTCGGTGCTCAGCTCGCCGGCAGCGACACACTGGCGTTGGCTGCTTGAAGCCATGCTCCAACCGAACGACCCCCGCCGGGCACGGACGTTCGCGCTCTCGGACTTCGGAGGTTTAGCCCCGGCTGACATCGCCGTTCTCGATGACGACGGCCTCGGTTCCATCCAAGACCGGCTCCACCGCTGGGTCGCCATCCTCCAGCGCCAGGGCGTCAGCGAATGGACGCGGCGGGTGCGCTCGGAGAGCGGGGTCGCCGCCAGGGTGCTGGCGTCGGCGGAGGGTGACCGCACGATGACGGATCTCGACCACATCGCCGAGCTCTTCCAGGCGGCTGCCTCCCACGGACATCTGAGCGTCGCCGGGCTCCTGGCCGTGCTGGAGACGCGCCGCACGGGCGGTGGACCGGCGGAGGGCGAAGACGACCCTGCCGCCCGGCGGGTGGAGTCCGACGACGAAGCGGTCCAGATCATGACCGTCTGGGTGGCGAAAGGACTGGAGTTCCCGATCGTGTGCAGCCCGACACTGTGGCGCGAAGCCACAGCCGAGGTCATCTACCGGGATCCCGCCTCCGGCTTGCTCACCTTCACCGTGAAGATCCCCACCCGCGGTCCAGGCAAGCGGGTGGCCGAGGAACAGAAGGGCTGGGCCGCCCAGGAACAGCTCGGGGAGAACCTCCGCCTGGTGTACGTGGCCCTCACCCGCGCCAAGCACCACTCGCTGGTGTGGTGGTCCCGAACGCAGGACAGCCCCAAGACGGGTCTGGCGCACGTCCTGTTCGCCCGGGCCCACGGGACGATCGATCCCGTCGCCTTCCGCCAGGCGAAGCTTTCCCTGCCCGAGGACAGCGCCGTGCTCGGCCACCTCCAACCGACCCTGGACCTCGCCGCCGGCACCATCGCCGCCGCGGTCCATGGCCACTCGGCTCGGACGGACCGCTGGGTCGACCCGACGACCTCGCCGGTGACGTCGGTTCTCGGTGTCGCCCACCTCGCCCGCACGCCCGATCGCGGGCGGCGCCGATGGTCCTTCACCGCCATGACCCGGCAGTTCGAGACGGACCGGTTCGACCCCTACGACCTCAGCCTCGCCGACCGCGGAGCCGACGACGAGCAGGGGCCCGAGGAGATACAGGGAGGCGACGACGAGCAGGGCGGCGGGAGGCGGGCCGAGTCGGACCAGCCGTCGCCGGGCGACGCCGCGGGCGACGGGCGTCCGCCGGGACCGCCGCGGACCGCCACCCCCGCCACCCCTCCTCCGTTGGCGGTGCTGCCGGCGGGGGCCGAGCTTGGCACGCTCGTCCACCGGGTGATGGAACGGGTGAACTTCACCGCCGAGGACCTGCACCAAGAGTTGGCCACCGTTGTCGACGAGGAGCTGCGGCGCCGTCCGTTGGACCTCACCCCGTCACCGACCAGTGGCTCACCCCCGGAAGCTGGCCAGCGGCTTCTCGTCGAGGGGCTGTGCCGCAGCATCGACACACCGCTCGGTCCCCTGGCTCCGGGACGGCGGCTCCGGGACGTGGGCGGCGGTGACCGGCTGAACGAGCTCTCGTTCGAGCTGGTGCTCGGCGAGTCCGGTCCCCGAGCCCGGGTTTCCGACGTGGGACGGCTGGCCGTCGACCACCTGGAGGCGACCGACCCCCTGCGCGACTGGGCTCTTGCCCTGGCTGAAGGCGAGCTGTCGATCGACCTCGGCGGCCACCTGACCGGATCGATCGACGCCATCCTCCGGATCGGCACCGAAGCGCCGCGGTTCCTGGTCGTCGACTACAAGACCAACCGGCTCGGCCGCCGGGGAGAGAACCGGCAAGCCGAGGCCTATGCCCGCGGCGCACTGGCGGTGGCCATGACCGAGCACCACTATCCGCTGCAAGCCCTGCTGTACTCGGTGGCGCTCCACCGGTACCTGCGGTGGCGGCTGGACGGCTACGAGCCGGCGCGCCATCTCGGCGGTGCGGCATACCTGTTCCTGCGGGGCATGAACGGCGCCGAGGTGCCGGTGCGTGACGGCCACCCGGACGGCGTCTTCGGCTGGGCGATCCCGCCCCGCCTGGTCATCGAGCTCAGCGATCTGCTCGACTGCGGATCGACACGCCGGGCCCGATTGTGAGGGCAACCGTGGTACCTGCCGAGGTCGGGGTGCTCCGTCCCTTCGTCGATGCCGGCGTGTTCGACGCCGGAGAGGTCCAGCTGTGCGTCACGTTCGCCCGGCTCCAACCGGGTTGCACCGACGAGGTACTCCTCGCCCTCGCCGTCGCCGGGCGCGGACCCCGGCGTGGGCACGTGTGCGTCGAGCTGGCAGAGGTGGCCACGCTGATCGTCGACCAAGACGACGGGGGCGTCGAGGACCTTCCCTGGCCGGAGCCCCGCCGATGGGCACGGGCACTGTCCGGATCGGCCCTCGTGTCCCGACCCAGCGAGCACCTGGAACAGCCGCTCCGCCCCCTGGTGTGGGATGGTCGGCGTCTGTACCTGCAGCGCTACTTTCACGACGAGCTGGCGGTGGCCGCCGAGCTGGCCAGCCGGGGCGAGGCCAGCCGGGGCGAGGCCAGCCCCGCCGCCCCCGGACCGGTCGGGGCCGTCTCGACAGCCCACTCGATGCTTGACGACGTGCTCGAGCTGCTCTTCGGTGCCGAGGATCCCCGGGAGCCCGACCTCCAGCGTCGCGCCGTCCACCAGGCGCTGACCGGTGGGCTCACCATTGTCGCCGGAGGACCGGGGACAGGGAAGACCCGCACCATCGCCCGACTGCTCGCTGCCGCCCAGACCCTGGCGATCCGTCAGGGAAGGAAATGTGCGGTGGCACTGGCAGCACCCACCGGGAAGGCAGCCAACCGGATGGTGGAGGCCATCCACCTCGCGATCGGAGATACGGCGTTCGAGGATGCGCTCGATCCCGCCGTGACCGACAGCCTGCGGGAGACCACCGCCACGACACTCCACCGCCTGTTGGGAGCGATCCCCGGCGCAGGTTTCCGGCGAACCGCGCGGGATCCACTCCCCCACGATCTCGTGGTCGTCGACGAGACCTCCATGGTCTCCCTGCCGCTCATGGCCCGCTTGCTGGAAGCCTTACGCCCGGACGCCACGCTGGTCCTGGTGGGGGACCCGTCCCAGCTGGCCAGCATCGAAGCGGGTTCGGTCATGAGGGATCTGGTCGGCCCTGAGGCCGCTCGTGGTCCGGGCGCCGGGTCCGACGAGGGCGAGCTCCCTGGTCCGGGCGCCGGGTCCGACCACATCGAGCCGCGCCACCGTCCTCTGTCCGGGCGCGTGATCGCCCTGCAGCGGTCGCACCGCTTCGGCGACGAGTCGGACATCGCCGCGCTGGCGGCAGCCGTGCGCGACGGCGACTCGGACGGCGCGCTCGAGGTTCTCACGGCGGGGCGGCCCGGGATCAGCTGGATCCGCGCCGACGACCGCGACAGCGTCGACGGGCTCCGTGATGCACTCGTGTCCGTGGCCGTCGAGGTGGTCACCGCCGCCGAGACGGGGAACGTGGAGGCGGGGCTGGACGCCCTCGGCGGCGTGAAGGTGCTCGCCGCCACCAGGCACCAGCCGTTCGGCCTCTACGACTGGACGCGCCGGATCGAGGCGGGGATCGAGCAGGCGATCCCCGCCTTCCGGACCGCTCGCCGCTGGTACGTCGGCCGGCCGGTCGTCGTCACGGCCAACGACGCTCCGAACCGCCTCTCGAACGGGGATACGGGCCTGGTTGTCCACCGGCACGGAGCCACCGCGGTGGCGTTCCCGGCGTTACCGCAGGTGCGTTACGTCTCGACGTCGCGGCTCGACCACGTCGAGACCTGGTGGGCAATGACGATCCATCGGAGCCAGGGCTCTGAGTTCGCCCACGCGATCGTGTCCCTCCCGCCCGTGTCCTCACCCATCCTCACCCGGGAGCTCTTCTACACGGCGGTCACGAGGGCCCGTCAGCGCGTCACCGTCGTCGGCAGCGAGCCGGCGATCCGGGCGGCGATCACACGTCCCGTCGCTCGGGCGTCAGGCCTCGCCGACCGCCTCTGGCCCATCGGCTGACGCGCTTCCCAGGAGACAGCCGGTGGCGGCGCGCTCAGGCGGCGGCCGGTGGTGACGCTGTCGGGAGACAGCCGGTGGTGACGCGCTCAGGCGACGGCCGCGGCCATCCGATTGACCCCGTCGGCCAGGGCCGCTCGCTCCGGCTCGCTGAGCACCCCGAACGCCTGGGCCATGAGCCGATCGGTATGGGCATCGACGGCGTGCATGGCCTCTTCGATCTCGCCCGTGATCTCGGGGGCGTCGTCCTCGGAGTAGCCGAACGTCGTGAAGTCGCCGGGACGCCGGTAGTAGTGGGCCACCATCGGGCTCACACCGGCGGCGACCACGGCCAGCAGGTGGATGCTGCCGCGCAGCTCGCGTAGCACCGTGACGAGCTGCATGGCCCGGGCCGGGGCATCGTCGGGGAGCGGCTCGGCTGCCAGCGCCGCGTAGAGCGCGAGCCCGGCCGGGTGCACGCTGGCCACCACCGACTCGGCGGCGCCACAGAGCTCCTCCAAACCCGCCAGACCGGCGAAGTTCCGCCGACCGAACTCCTGGCTGGCCAGTACGTACTCCCGCCCCACCTCGCGCTCCGTCAAGGTCGTCCGCTCCCGTGCAGAGCTCCACATCTTCGTGGCCAGCCCCGATTCGAAGTAACCGAAGGCACTCTGGACGACCGCGGGCTCCACGTTTCCGAGCACGCCACCCCGACCGAGGAAGTAGAAGCGGAACCCGTCCAGGCCGAGCTCCTTGCCGCGCGCCACGGTCTCGGGCGTGAAGTAGAAGGCTGATCCCAGCACTCCGATCTTCGGACACGCGTCCGCTACGAGCTCCTCGGGCGTCATGTCGCTCCTCCCTCTCCTGGCTTCCTGTCTGGCTCTGTTGACTGGCTCTGTTGACTGGCTCTGTCGGCGCCCCATCGCGCT
>JAKADK010000052.1 GCA_021820665.1 Actinomycetes bacterium
GTCTGGTGTCGATTCCATAGAACCGGCACGAGAGGTCTGCTGCCCTCCGGCGACGCCAACCGTGAACGCCTTCTCGTCCCGCTCCGCCACGTCCGGCTCCTTCCCGTCCGGCTCCGCCACGTCCCGCTCCTCCCCGTCCGGCTCCTTCCCGTCCGGCTCCGCCACGCCCCGCTCCGCCACGTCCGGCTCAGCCACGCCCCGCTCCGCTGCCTCACGTCCGGCCGCTTCGGCCGCAAGTCGGGCGGCGTCATCCGCCCGGAAGAGCTCGTCGGCGATCGTGTCGATCGACAGGCGGACCCCTCTCACTGTCTCGGCAAGGCGCTCCCGTCCAGCGCGCAGCTGTTCGATCTGGGCATGGAGGACCTTCCGCCGCTTCGACAGGTCCCCCAGCACCCTCGCCCGTAGGGACTGGGCCTCTTCCAGCATGTCCCGGCACTCGGTGCGCGCTTGGGTGATCATGCCCTCGACTTCGCTGCGAGCTGCCTCGATCGCTGCAGCCGCCTCCTCTTCCGCCCGCCGACGGAGCTCGGCCGCAGCGTGCTCCGCCTGGGTTGCCCGCTCCTTCAGCAGCGCTTGGGTCCGCTCCTCGGTCTCGCTGATCTCATCTCGCGCACTCGCCAGCATCTGCTCCGCCTCCGCGTGGGCCTTCGCCACCATCTCGCGCGCTGCGTCGTGGGCTGTCTGGAGGACCCGGGCCGTTTCGTGCCCGAGAGCATTGGTGAGCGTCGCCTCGTCGAGCACGGGGTTGGCAGCACGGCGCTCGGCGTCAGCCAGCGCCGCACGCAGCTCCTCTTCTCTGGCCGTCTGGGCGCTGAGCACTCCGGCGATCTCCTCGAGATAGGCGCGGACCTGTGCGGCGTCGAAGCCACCGCGCCGAACCGTGGGGAAGCTCCGTGTCGCGACAACCTCGGCGGACACGTGCGACGAGGACGAGATGGCGATCGGACGTTCCTCGGACATAGGGAGAGCCTACGACGGACCACCACCACCGGCAGACATGGCCCGCGACCGCTCGATCGCCGCATCGCCGGTGGACGCCCACCGGATGGTCTACCGAACCGACACCGACACCGACACCGGCTCAATGTGAGGGTGCGGAAACCGGTGTGGTTCCACCTGCCGACGCCAGACGTCTCGGGACGTGACCGCCATGGGCAGCGATCACGGCAAGAGCCTGGTCAAGCGTGGCGACCGGGAAGATGTGCAGGCTCGGCACGTCCTTCGACATCGCCGACGCGTACTCCTGGGGCGGCACCAGGAAGATCGTGGCACCGGCGTGTTCGACCGCGACGGTCTTCTCCGCCACCCCGCCGACCGGGCCGACGGCACCGGTGCTGCTCATCGTCCCGGTCGCCGCGATCGTTTTGCCCCCGGTGAGATCACCACCGGTCAGGGTGTCGATGAGCCCGAGCGTCATGGCCAGCCCCGCCGAGGGGCCCCCGATATCGGCCACGTTGATCGACACTGGGAACGGAAACGTATAGCGCACTTGACCAGTCGGGTACAGCTCGATTCCGAGGTCGAGGGTGACTCGCTTCGTCCCAATCTCGACGGAACGGTTACGCAGATGCACTGGCACCTGGACAGGGGAACCCGTGCCGTGCCGTTCCACCGACAGCGACACGGTCTCACCGGACCGGTACCGCTTCATGGCGGACAGGAACGCCTGGTTGGTCGGGGTGGGCCGGCCATCAACGCCGGAGATGACATCACCGACGCGCAGAAGACCGGAAGCGGCGGTGCCGTGGAACACGGCGAACACCAGCACCCCGGCGTCGTGCGGCTGCACGTCGTAACCGAGCCGTCCCAGGGCCGCAGCCTCCGCAGCCGTCTCCGCCTGGTCCATCTCCAGGTAGCCCTGCGCCACAAGCTGCGAGGGTGGAGTGCCCCCCGTTACGCTGTAGACCGAGTCCAACGCCGTGTCCGGCCGAAGCTTGAAGTACAGGTACGACAGCGCCGACACCCGGCTGATCTCGACGTCCACGAGCAAGACGGGGTGGGTGACGGCATGGGACTTCGACGCGGGAACGGTGATGAACGGCTGCACGGATTGCGCGGTTCCCGGTTCGACTGCGTAGTAGTCGAGATTGACCCGGGAAGCGATCACCAGAACGACAGCCACCACCACCAGCGCCACGAGCAGACGGCTGACCCGGTGCCTGTGGGCGCCGGCCGAGGGCGGCTGTGCCGAGGCGCCCACGCCCTCTTCCACCTCTTCCACCTCACCGGCGTCGTCGCGGGGAACGGCGCTACTGCGTTCGGCGTGTTCGTTCATGGTTCGGTCATAGTGATGTGATGCCTACTCCTCGCCCCGAAGACGGACCTCCAGCGGAACGGTCCCGACCACACGACGGCGGAGGGCGACCCCGCCGACCTGGGCAGGCACAGCCTGCCACGGAACCGCTCGATGGCAAGCTCGCCAGACAACCGCTCGATGGCGGCGTCGCCGAACGCCGCCGCGCGGTCGTCGTCGCCGGACACCTGGGCGACCGGGTGAGCGCCGACAGCGGGATGACGGACCCCAGCCCAGCAGTGCGCGAAGCCGCACTCGGTGCGCTCGATCGTCTGGGGGTGCTGGACGACGGTGCCGTCGCCCACGCCCTCGAAGACGCCGAGCCCTCCGTCAGACGACGGGCCGCGGAGCTGGCTGCCACCAGGCCGCGTGTCGCACTCGACCGAGCCCTGGTGGACCCCGCCCCCATGGTCGTCGAGATGGCGGCGTGGGCACTGGGTGAGCGCACCGACCCGATCGCCGTGCCCTCGCTCGTCGCGCTCGCCGATCGGCTCGCCGGACACCGCGATCCGCTCTGCCGCGAGTCGGCCGTCGCCGCACTGGGCGCCATCGGGGACCCCTCCGGGCTCAGTGCGGTCGTCGCTGCCCTCGGCGACAAGCCGGCAGTACGCCGGCGGGCCGCCGCTGCACTGGCCGCCTTCGACGACCCGCGGGCCGAGACGGCCCTCCGTTCCTGCCTCGCCGACCGCGACTGGCAGGTCCGCCAGATCGCAGAGGACCTCCTTGCCGTCGGAAGCGGGGGTGAGACCGGGAGCCCGGGCGAGGGTGGCGGGGGAAGCGTGGGGTGATTGGTTCCCGGCTCCGGCGACGCGGGCCGTCGCCGCTCCCCTGCGGCCACGGAGGAAGCGGGCACTCGTCGCGGTCGGACCGCCAGACCTCTCAGGCGTCGGCGGCAGCGAAGAGGGATTTCAGCTGCTCGATCGTCTCCAGGCACTCCCCGGCACCAAGCACGACGCACTCGAGGGGTGTCGCCACGAGGTGGACGGCGACCGAGGTCTCGTTCGCCAGCCTGTTCCCGAGACCACGCAACATGGCGCCCCCGCCGACGAGGTAGATCCCCTGCTCGATGATGTCCTGGGCCAGGTCGGGCGGTGCCTCCCCAAGGCAGGCCAGCACCGTCTCCACGATGAGGTCGACCTGATCACGGATCGCCACCCGCACTTCCTCGGGAGTGATGATCACCGTCTTTGGCTGGCCGGTCGAGATCTCCCGCCCCCGGATCTCTGCCTTCACCTCGCCCGCATAGGGGAGGGCCGATCCGATGGTGATCTTGATCTCCTCGGCCGTTCGTTCACCGATGGCGATCCCATACCGATGCCGGACATGAGCCTGGATGGATGCGTCCATGTCGAACCCTCCACAGCGCACGGAGCGAGACGCCACCAGGCCACCCAGGGAGATCACGGCCGTCTCCGTGGTCCCACCGCCGACGTCGACCACCATGTTGCCCACGGGCTCATGGACGGCGAGGCCGGCACCGATCGCTGCCGCCATCGGCTGCTCCAACAGGTAGGCCGCCGAAGCTCCGGCGCTCCGCGCCGCCTCCCTCACCGCTCGCCGCTCGACAGAGGTGATGGCCGAAGGCACGCAGATCAACACCCGGGGACGGTTCATCTTGGTCATCCCCGCTCGCCGGAGAAGGAGCCGGATCATCCGCTCGGTGACGTCGAAGTCCGTGATGGCTCCTTCGCGAAGCGGCCGGACCGCCACGATGTATCCCGGGGTGCGGCCGATCATCTGCCACGCCTCGTCGCCGACCGCCAACACGTCGTGGCTGCGGGTGTCGAGCGCGATCACCGTGGGTTCGTTCAGGACGATGCCCCGCCCCTTCGCGTAGACAAGGGTGTTCGCCGTCCCGAGGTCGATGGCGAGATCCCGGACCATTGAGGCCATCGTACGACCTCGGCCCTGGCACCATCGCCGCCCCGTCGTGCGGGCGACGTCGATCCTGACACCTGGATTACTAGGCTCACATCGATGGCAGGAGCGATCCCCGAGGATGGAGGACTCGACCCGGGGGGCGGTGGGGAAGGGGAATCCGGCAACGACCAGTTGCGTGGGTGGGTTTCGCCCGACGATCGGCTGTGGCGCCACCCGTCGGAGTCCGGCCACGCGCCGCGCGCCCCGGATTGGCACGTAACACGCCGGCACCCCGCACACTGGCACCCCGCACACTGGCACCCCGCACAGGCGCCCGGCCGGCCGCCGCTGCCCGGGAGTGGTGCCCGCTCCTCGGCGAGATGGATGGCGGGGTCGGCCCTGGCCTGTCTGGCGATCGTTCTCCTGGTCGGCGGTACGGCACTGGCGGTAAAGGGAGCCTCCCCCGCCCGAGTGGTCGCGACGAGCGCGGCGTCCGTGCACCTGCGGTCGGCATCGGGCCCGCTCCTCACGACCACCCCGACCACGGAGGCTCGCCCGGTGTCGGTCCCGACCGACGCGGTGGTGTCGCGGATGGTGTCCGGCGTGCTGCCCTCCCTCGTCGCCCTCGAAGCCGTCTCCAGGGGCCACACGGTCGAGAGCACGGCGGTGGTCGTCGAGGACGGGGGGCTCGCTGTCACCTCGGCGTCGGTCGTGAGCGGGGCCTCTTCCCTCTGGTCGATCGGCGCCGGGGGGACACGCAACCGCGTCAGCGTCGTGGGGATCGATCCCACCTCGGGTATCGCGCTCGTCCACGTGGCAGGCGATCGGCCAGTGGCGTCGTTCAACACCGATGACGACCTGGACCCGGGCACCACCGCTCTGGCGGTCTCCCTGCACCCTGCCGGCCGGCGCAGCGCCGGTCCCACGGTGAGCATCGACGCCGGGACCGTCCTCGCCACCGTCGACACGCAGGACGGCCTTCGCATCCCCTTGAGCGCCACGTTGGTGAACGTCCCGCTGGCGGGGGGGAACACGGGCTGCGCCCTGTTGGACCCGTCCGGACGGGTGGCCGGGATCCTGGATGCCGTGACCGGGGTCGGGAGCCACGAGGAGTCGCTGTTCCTCCCGGCCAACCTGGTCGTCGGAGTGGCGCACCAACTGGCGGCGACGGGAACGGTCGAGCACGGGTGGTTGGGCCTGTACGCGCTCGGCGCCTCCGCCACGGCACCTCCGCCGAGCGCCGGTGGCGGCGCACCCCCGGATGCCTCCTCCTCGGCACCGCCGGGCGCAGCGAGCGCGGGCGCCGGAGGCGTCACGGTGGGCTCGGTCGTGCCCGGGAGCCCGGCTGCGGCAGCGGGGATCAGCGCGGGCGACACCGTCACCAGGATCGACGGCGAGCCCGTGCGCACCATCGCCGATCTGCGGACACAGATCTATCCCGATCCTCCCGGGACGGAGGTCGAGCTCACCGTCGTGAGGTCGGGCCGGACCTACACCGTGCCGGTGGTCATGACCAGCCCGCCTGGCGGCGCGTCGTGACTGACAGCACCGTCGTAGCATGGTGAGGTGAGCACATCGGAGCCCGACGACCGGGGCAATCCTTTCCAATTCCTTCTCGGGGACCTCATGCAGGTGCTCGGGGCGAGCGCGCCGGACCAGTGGCCGATGACCCGGTCGTTCGCATGGCAGGTCGCCACCGGTGGGAGCCCGGAGGACAACGTCGACCCCATCCACCGGATCCACCTGGAAGAACTGGCGCGCGTGGCCGAGTTGCACGTGGCCGAGGAGACTGGGCTACCCCTCTCTTCCGGCGGCAGGCGGGTCACCTGCCTCCCGGTGGGGCGCGGCGACTGGGCCACCCGCACCCTCGATGCGTGGCGTCCGGTGCTCGCCGCCATGGCACCCGCTCCCACCGTCGCGACACCGCCGGACGAGCCCGATGCGGACCTGGACCCGGCGGCCGGCCTCGGCAACCTCATCGGTCAGTGGGCGACCGCCATCGGGCCGATGTTCTTCGGGCTCCAGGTCGGCTCCGTCGTCGGCCACCTGTCTCACCGGGCGTTGGGGCAGTACGCCATCGCACTTCCCTGGCCCCCGCCCGGTGACGAGGTCGTCCTCGTCACCCCGAACATCCAGGAGTTCGCCGACGCCTGGAGCCTCCCGGCCGAAGAGGCGCTGCTGTGGGTATGTGCACGGGAGCTCGCCAGCCACGCGGTGCTGACACGTCCCGGCGTGCGGCGGCGCATGACGGAGCTGCTGGAAAGCATGGTGGCCGCGACTGCCGCTGCCCAGCGGAGCCTGCAGGACCGGCTCGGGGGCATCGGCTCCTCCCTCACCGGAAACGGTCTCGACGCCCTGGGCGGCGGTGGGATGGACCTCGAGTCGCTCCAGGCGATGTTCGGGGACCCCGAGGAGCTGCTCGGCGGCCTGCTCGCACCGGACTCACAACGGACCTCCGAACAGCTGACGTCGTTGGTCGTCGTCGTCGACGCCTACGCCGACCACGTCGCCGGGCGGATCGGGAAGCGCCTCGTCGGCGCCCATGCCCAGTTGGCCGAGGCCTGGTACCGGCGCCGCATCGAGCGCGGCAAAGGCGAGGAGGCAGCAGGGTCGCTCTTCGGACTGGACCTCGAGCAGTCCCAGGTCGACCGGGGCCGTTCCTTCATCGACGGCGTGGTCGAGCGGGCCGGGGAAAGTGGGCTCGCCCTGCTCTGGGGCGATCCCCGGAACCTCCCCACCCCCCCGGAGGTCGACGCTCCCGGGCTCTGGTTGGAGCGGATTCAGCTCCCGGAGCTGCCCGATCCCGACACCGGCGGAGCGTCCGGCACCGGCGGAGCCGAACCGGCCTGAGCGGACACCGGCTCGTCCTCGGGTGCGCCGAGGTCCCACTCGAGCGTGATGTTCTCCCGCTCGGCGTCTCGGGCTACCCGCTCCCGGTTGCGGCGGTACTGGGGATCGTGCGGAGGCAGGAGGACCAACCGAGCCTGGGACCGCTGGCGGAACTCCTCGATCATCTTCGGATCCCCGAAGTCGGACTGGATGTCCCAATGCGGGGCGACCGGGCCCAGGTAGACGATGCGGACGTGCCCCACGGGCGGCTGGGGCTCCTGCTCCTCTGTGTCCTGTTCGCCTGTCGTGACCGGGGTCATCGTGTGTCGCCTCCTAGAGATCTGCCACCACCACCCTACCTGGCAGGGACGGCCGCCTCCGGATCGCTGCCCTGGGAACTACCCGCCGCGTCCACGGGCCCCATGGAGAGGCGGGCCAGAGCTCGCATCGCAGGGACCCACCGGCTCACGCCGGTGCCCCGCACGCGGGCTTCCTAAGAAGACCCAGGTTGTCCATAAGAATTCAGTGAGGATTCGTTCAAGACCGCCCGATTCCGTACCGTGACGTGCGGGCGCACGCCACACTGGTAGTGCGAGGGGCCCCGGGGTCGGCGAACCGATCGGGAGGCCGGGTACCGTCGCCGAGATGAGTGCGAGGAGGCACGATGGCAACAGAGGAATGGATGAGCCAAGGGAGGTGCCGGGACCTCTCACCGACCATCTTCTTCCCCAGTGACGGGATCGGGGTGCAAGAGGCTCAGCGGATCTGCGCGGACTGCCCGGTCAGCGACGCCTGCCTCGCCTACGCCCTGGACAACCACATCGATCACGGGGTGTGGGGCGGAGCGTCCGAGCGGGAGCGCCGCCGGATCCTGCGTCGGCGCCGTCTCTCGCGTACGGCAGTTCGGGTCTGACTCTCCCTCCCGGAAAGGACGGAGGACCTGGCCGCGGGGGTTGGCGGCGACGGGCCGGAGCACCCCCGACGACGTGGGAGGCGCCCACGGTGCTCCGGGGAGGTGGCGATGATCGAGTGCGTCGTCAACATCAGTGAAGGGCGCGACCGGCGCCGGGTCGAGCTCGTCGCCGAGGGAGCGAAGGACGTCCTCCTCGATCTGCACGTGGACGGCGACCACAACCGGTCCGTTCTCACCCTCGGGGGTGAGGGCTCCGAGGTCGAGGCGGCAGCTCGGCAGGTGGTCGAACGGGCCATCGAGACCATCGACCTCCGGGAGCATGCCGGCGTCCACCCCCGGATGGGGGCAGCCGACGTCGTCCCGTTCGTACCCCTCGACGGAGCGGTGGACGCCGTCATCGGAGCCCGGGACCGTACGGCCCGCTTCATCGGAGACGTGCTCGGGGTGCCCTCCTTCCTCTACGGACCAGAACGGACGCTTCCTGCCGTGCGGCGCGATGCGTTCTCCCGACTACTCCCTGACTACGGCCCACCCCGCCCCCATCCCCGAGCCGGCGCCAGCGCTGTGGGTGCCCGCAGCAGCCTGGTCGCCTGGAACGTGTGGATCGAAGGGCCCGAGGTCGGAGCCGCAGAGCCAACTGCCGGAGTGGCCGACCTCGCCCGTCAGGTGGCGGCGGCCGTACGCCGCCCCGACCTCCGGGCAATCGGTGTCCCCTACGGCCGCGGTGCGCAGGTGAGCTGCAACCTGGTCGACCCGGCCCGGCTCGGTCCCGATCGCGCCTACGACCTGATCACGGAGGCGCTGGAGCACCGTGGCGGCACAGTGGTCCGGACCGAGTTGGTGGGCCTGGTCCCCGAATCGGTGCTCCGCTCCACCCCCACCCACCGGTGGCGCGAGCTCGACCTGAGTGCGTCGCGCACCATCGAAGCCCGCCTCGAAGCCCGCACGTCGTGACCGGCGAGCCCGGCGCCGGGGTGACCGCCGCGGGTCAGAGGGGACGCTACGACGCCGAGGCGGTGGGCCGCCGCTGCATGGCCCGCTGACGCCGGACCCGCCGCCGCTCCCGCTCCGAGAGACCCCCCCAGATCCCGAACTTCTCCCCGTTGGCGATGGCGTACTCGAGGCAATCGTCCTGGACCACGCAGCCCCGGCACACTTCCTTCGCTTCCCGGGTGGACGCACCGCGCTCCGGAAAGAACAGGTCGGGGTCTACTCCCATGCAGTTTGCCCTTGCCTGCCAGCTCCGCTCTTGGCCTCCGTACAACAGCGACACGACGTCCACCGGTGGCCTCCCCTTATCGCTCAGCCGTGCGATCCGATCCGATCTGCATAGCACTGATGTAACTACAGTCATGTCATCTTTCACCATCAACCGGGGAAACGCAAGGCAGCGACGCCACCACCAGGGGTGAGAACGCGTGCTGGGTGGCATGGCGACCCGATGACTCGGCCGAAAAACGCCGCTGCTGGGCGCCACGCCGCCGTCCAGGGCGCCGCCGCCGGAGCGACCTCCCAACGTGCGCCCACAACCCCGCTCCCGCCCGCACCGACGACTCTCCGAGCGGACCCGTGCTCTACGCGGTCGGACCTCGCCCGCTCCGGCTATCCGGCCCGGCGACCTCGGGACCGGACCGCCGTCCGATGGTGGAGGAAATCGACCAGGACGTAGTCGCCCAGCTCGCCCGGCGAGGTGGCGAAGGTCCGGCCGTGGTTGATCCGGCTCAACTGCTCGACGAACCCGCGGAGCCCGCGGTCGGGGTCGAGCAGGAACGTGTTGATCGTGATCCCGGCACGGGTGCATCGCAGCACTTCGGCCAACGTCACCTCGAGCGTCTCGGGAACCGGGGGGTAGTTGAAGAAGACGTCGTAGCCCATGCCCTGGGACAGGGGAACGAGGTGGGCCGTCGGCTCTCCGTCCGTGACGAGGATGACCTGCTTCGTCCCCGGCTGGTGGGCCAGCATCGATCGGGCGAGGATCAGCCCGTGCTGGAGGTTGGTGCCGTAGACGTAGTCCCAGCTCACCGTGGGAAGGTCTTCGGCCTCGATGGTCCGGGCCACCTCGGAGAACCCCACGACACCCAGATAGTCACGTGGGAACCGGGAGGTGATCAGCGTGTGGAGCGCCAGGGCCATCTTCTTCGCCGGGACGAAGTTGTCGCGCATGGGCATCGACAGCGACAGGTCGAGCAGGAGGACGGTCGCCGACCTGGTGAGCGCCTCGGTCTCCACTACCTCGAAGTCGTCAGGCGTGAGGCGCACCGGGAGACCGCTCCCGGCCCGGCGGACGGCGTTGTGCACCGTCCGAGACAGGTCGAGGTTGAACGGGTCCCCGAACTCGTAGGGCTTCGTGATCTCTTCCCGGTCGTGGCCCTGGCCCGTCCACGAGGTCCGGTGCGTGCCTACCCGGTCCTTGTCCAGCTGGTCGAAGAGGTCGGCCAGGGCCTGCTGGCCGATGCGCCGGATGCCTTTCGGGGTGAGCTCGAACCGTCCTTCGCGTTGGTCGATGAGCCCGGCATCGGTCATCCGCTTCGCCAACCGTGAGAGCTGGTCGAGCGACCGCGCCGCGTCTTCGCCCAGATGGCGCCTGACCTTGTCCAGGTCGACCTCGGAAAGTGCGGCCGGTGAGGTGGCCGACCGCAGCATGGCCTCCAGCTCGTCCAGGTCCCGCAGTGCTGAAGCGGCATCGGTGGCCCCTGCCATGCCCAGAGGCTCGTCCCCGCTGAAGCGGTACCGCTGCTCCCACCCGGCACCCGGGAACGCCTGCCTCAGGTTCTCGGCCAGCCGGTCGACCTGCCAGCGGAGATCGAGATCCTCCAGGAGGGACTCGGCCAGGCCCTGGAGCTGTGCCCGTTGCTCGGGCGACATCGAGTTCCACATGGCCTGGGCGGCGGCCATCCGGGCCGCCAACTGCTCCAGGAGCTCGTCGAGGTTGGCAGGGTTGCCCGGGAAGAGGTCGCCGTAGCTCTCCATGAACGCCTCGAACGACGGGTCGAGGGGCTCACCCGCCGCCCGCTGCTCCATCATCCGGTTCAACGCCGAGAAGGCGTCCCGCATCCTGGCGATCGCCTCGGGGTCCGGGTTCGAGAGCGCCTCGGACATCTGCTCGAAATAGGTGGAGGTGACCTCGGCACGGAGCTGGTCGACGAGCTCCTCGAAGTGGGCCCGCGCCTCGGACGAGACGAACTCGTAGTGCTGGAGCGCCCGTACCATGCCGGCCAGATCGGGGGGCAGTAGGTCGAGCGCCATCCGCCGCTCGGTCGCCACCTCCTCGGTCACCTCCCGACGCCGCTCGTCGCCGGAGCGGGTCGCTTCGTCCACCAGGTCGTCAATGCCTTCCCGCTCCTCTTCCACCACGTCGGCGAGCGCCTCGGCGATCTCCCGGAAGGCACCTCCCAGGTCCCCCCGGTCGAGCTGCTCCGCCCGCTCGGCCCGCAGGCGGTCGAGGAGCTGGCGAAGGCCCTGCACGTCCTCACCGTCCGGCGTGCGCCACCCCCGGTTCAGCATGCGTTGCATCGCCTCGTGGAGGTCGCCGTTGGCCAGCAGGTCGTCGGTGAGCTCGGACAGCAGGTCGTCCGCTCCTCCGACAAGCTGCTCCTGGGTCCCGTCCCACCTCCGGTAGTCGAAGCGCCAGGTCATCTCGCCACGCTCACCCCCGCCCCCGGTAGGTGGCCCGGCTCCCCGCCGCCTCCTTGTTGAGGCGCTTGGTGAGGTGAAGGCCTTCGAGGATCAGCTCCAGCGCTGAGGCGACGACCCCGGGGTCCTCGGAACCGTCGGTCAGGCGATGGACCGGCCCCTGGAGCGCGGGCATGGCACTGAGCGCCTGGGCATAGTCGCGACCGGACAGATCGTCGCCGGCATGGACGACGGCGTCCGGGCTGAATTCGGCCAGGACAGCCGCCGGATCGTCGAGCACGACCCTGCGGCGGAACACCAGCAGCACGGCGGCTGAGACGATCTGACCGAGCAGCTGCTCCTCCCGACCCTCCTCGATGGTCTCGATCTCGACCTTCCCCTGGGACGAGGCGACCAACGCCTGGAGGTCGGACACTCGGGGCACCGCCACCGTCTCGCCGGTTCGGAGGGCCCGGCGCACGGCGTTCGCCGCCAAGGTCTCGGTGTTGGCGATCGTCAGCCGCACCGAGACACCGGACCGCTGGTTCAGGTGGGGACTCTGACGGGCGATCTGGCTGATCTCGGCGACGATCTCTGCCATGAACTCCGGGATCCGGATGGACGGGACGCCGGCACCCGCTGCCGGCAGGCACGCCTCGGCCTGGGCGATCAGGATCTCCGTGCGAGCGTCCGGGGGATAGTGCGTCCGGATCTGCGCGCCGAAGCGGTCCTTCAGTGGCGTGATGATCCGCCCCCTGTTGGTGTAGTCCTCCGGGTTGGCCGTGGCGACCAGCATGATGTCCAGGGGGAGCCGCACCCGGTGGCCCCGGATCTGGACGTCGCGTTCCTCGAGCACGTTCAACAAGCCGACCTGGATCCGCTCCGCCAGGTCGGGCAGCTCGTTCACGGCGAAGATCCCCCGGTTCAGGCGGGGAACGAGACCGTAGTGCAGGGTGAGCTCGTCGGAGAGGTACCGCCCCTCCGCCACGCGGATCGGGTCCACTTCCCCGATGAGGTCGGCGATCGACGTGTCCGGCGTGGCGAGCTTCTCCCCGTAGCGGTCGGAACGGTGCACCCACTGGATGGGCGTTTCCTCCCCTGCCGCCGCCACGGTGTCCTTCCCGTGGCGGGAGATGGGATGGAACGGGTCGTCGTTCACCTCGGACCCGGCCACGATCGGCATCCATTCGTCGAGTAGGTCCACGAGGGAGCGGATGATCCGGGTCTTGGCCTGGCCGCGCTCGCCGAGAAGGATGACGTCGTGCCCGGCGAGCACGGCGTTCTCCAGCTGCGGGAGGACCGTGTCCTCGAAGCCGAGCACCCCGCTCACGAGGGGTTGGCCGGCGGCGATACGCGCCGCCGCATTGCGTCGTAGCTCGCTGGCCACGCTCGTGGACTCCCACCCCGAGGCCCGGAGCGCCCCGAGCGTGGCGAGGTCGGGCGGGCTCGGACGGGGCTCGCTCGATCCGAATGTCCCGGCGGTGACGGAGGGCGTGGGTTCCGGCGAGGTCATCGCCCGAAGCCTACGCCGGTCCGACCGGCCACCGTTCGCCGGGCCGGGCCCTGGGAGCCATCGATCTCTGGCCCAGTCCCGGGCACCGGCCGCCCGATCTCCCGGGTCGGTGGGAGCACCCCGGTGCCCGTAGTTGCACGCGGTACCCGGGACGGTGAGAAGATGATCCACCGTCAGCGACCTCCGGCTGGTGCCGGCGCGCCGAACGTCGGGCCCATCCGGCCGGTCGAGGGAACGTACAGGGAGGAACACCGTGAGCCTGCTGGAGGACGCCACCGCCACCCCCGTGGTCTTGGGGGGGGTACGAGGGGGCCCGGATCTCCCGACGCTCCGCCAAGACCGCTGGTGGGTCCAACCCGTGGTCACGGTGACCGTGCTCACCGCCTTTGTCGCCTATGCGACGTGGGCCGCCTTCGTGAACAAGGACTACTTCGCCGGGCCGTCCCTCCACCGCGACCTGATCTCGCCGTTCTACTCCCCGTGCCTGACGGAGAGCTGCGTGCCGGGGAGCCACCCGGGCACCATCCTCACCTGGTGGACCATCTCGCCTGCACTGCTCATCCTCATCTTCCCCCTCGGCTTCCGGCTGACCTGTTACTACTACCGGAAGGCCTACTACCGTTCGTTCTGGTGGGCCCCGCCGGCGTGCGCGGTGGCCGACGCCCATGGCACCTACACCGGTGAGTCCAGGTTTCCCCTCTTCTTCCAGAACGTGCACCGGTACTTCTTCTTCGCTGGTCTGGTGTTCAACGTCATCTTGACCATCGATGCCGTGATGGCGTTCCGCCAGCCGGGGGTCGGGATCGGGATCAGCGTCGGGACCGTGGTGCTCTGCATCAACGCCGCGCTGCTGTGGATGTACTCGATCAGCTGCCACGCCTGCCGCCACCTGTGCGGTGGGGGAGCCAAGCAGTTCTCGAAAGCGCCGGTCCGCTACCGGATCTGGAAGACGCTCACCCCGCTCAACGCCAACCACATGGTGTTCGCCTGGATGAGCCTCGTCTTCGTGGCCCTCACCGACCTGTACGTCCGCCTCGTGGCGAGCGGCGTCATCCACGACTACGGCTTCCACTTCTGAGCGGCGTCACGACCCCCATGCGCCACCGGCCCACCCGCACCCTGATCGCCCCGACCCCACATCCAGAGGAACCGCGCCCATGACCGAGTACGAGACCCACGAGTTCGATGTCGTCATCATCGGGGCCGGCGGCGCCGGGCTCCGCGCTGCCGTGGAGGCCCGGGCGCAGGGCTTGCGCACCGCTCTCGTCTGCAAGTCGCTCCTGGGCAAGGCCCACACGGTCATGGCCGAAGGCGGGGTCGCCGCCTCGCTCGGCAACGTCTACCCGGAGGACAACTGGGAGGTCCACTTCCGCGACACCATGCGTGGCGGGAAGATGCTCAACAACTGGCGGATGGCCCAGCTCCACGCCCAGGAAGCACCGGACCGGGTCCGGGAGCTCGAGGACTGGGGCGCACTGTTCGACCGGACGAAAGACGGGCTGATCCTCCAGCGGGACTTCGGCGGCCACCGGTACGCCCGCCTGGCCCACATCGGCGACCGGACCGGGCTCGAGCTCATCCGCACGCTCCAGCAAAAGGCGGTCGCCGACGGCATCGAGGTCTTCATGGAGGTGAAGGCCGTCCGCCTCGTCCACGACACCACCGGCGCCGTCGCCGGGCTCGTCGGCTATCACCGGCCCTCCGGAGAGTTCGTCGTCTTCCGGGCGAAGGCGGTCGTCCTCGCCACCGGCGGAGTCGGCAAGAGCTGGAAGTACACGTCGAACTCGTGGGAGTCCACCGGCGACGGGTTGGCGATGGCCCTGTGGGCCGGTGCCGACGTCATCGACATGGAGTGCGTCCAGTTCCACCCGACGGGAATGGTCTGGCCGCTGTCGGTCCGGGGCCTGCTCGTCACCGAAGGGGTCCGGGGCGACGGTGGCGTGCTCCGGAACTCCGAGGGCGTGCGGTTCATGTTCAACTACATCCCCCCGATGTTCGCGGCGGAGACTGCCGACACCGAGGAGGAGGCCGACCGCTGGTACGAGGACCACTCCGCGGGGCGGCGCACCGCAGAGCTCCTCCCCCGCGACGAGGTGGCTCGGGCCATCAACAGCGAGGTGAAAGCCGGGCGGGGCAGTCCCCACGGCGGGGTGTTCCTGGACATCGCTACCCGACGCAGCGCCGAGTACATCCGGCGCCGCCTCCCCTCGATGTACCACCAGTTCAAGGAGCTGGCCGGCGTCGACATCACCGTGGATCCCATGGAAGTCGGTCCCACGTGCCACTACGTCATGGGCGGCGTGCGGGTCGACGCCGACACGGCCGCCACCACCGTGCCCGGGCTCTTCGCTGCCGGCGAGGTGGCCGGCGGCATGCACGGCGCCAACCGCCTGGGAGGCAACTCGCTCTCCGACCTGCTTGTGTTCGGGAGGCGGGCGGGCATCGGGGCGGCCGAGTACGCCGCCGGCCGGGTCGGTCCGATCACCCTCGACGAGGGAGAGCTCGAGGTCGCTGTGTGCGGTGCCACCGCGCCACTCGGCCGTGAGGACGGCGAGAGTCCCTACGACATCCACCACGACCTCCAGGAGACCATGCAGAACCTGGTCGGGATCATCCGGACCGGGTCGGAGCTGGAAGAGGCGATGGCAGAGCTCGACGTGCTGGAGGAGCGAGCCGGTCGGGTGGCGGTCTCCGGGACCCGGGTCTACAACCCCGGCTGGAACCTCGCCACCGACCTCCCCTCCATGCTCACGGTCTCCCGCTGCGCCACACTCGGCGCCATCCACCGCAAGGAAAGCCGTGGCGGGCACACCCGGGACGACTTCCCGGCGGCCGACCCGGAGCTGGGCAAGGTCAACTTCGTCCAACGCATCCCCGGCGATGCCGACCACACCGGTGGGCCCGGGAGCTGTCCGTCGACGCGCACCATCTCCATCGCCCCCGAGCCGTTGCTGGTGATGCCCGACGAGCTCCAAGCCCTGTTCGAGGAGGACCACTGATGCCCGACGACCCGACGAACGGCACTGCTCCGACCGCTGGTGCTGGTGCTCCTGCTCCGGCTGTACCCGACGCGCAGGCAACCGACGAGGTCACCATGTACCTGTGGCGGGGCGATCCTGGGGGAGGCGAGTTCCAAGAGTATGTGCTGCCGGCCCAGGAAGGCGAGGTCGTGCTCGACGTCGTCCACCGGGTCCAGGCCACCCTGGCCCCCGACCTGGCGTGTCGGTGGAACTGCAAGGCCGGCAAGTGCGGGTCGTGCTCCGTGGAGATCAACGGGCATCCGCGCCTCATGTGCATGACGAGGATGGACTCCCTCCCGCCGGGCGAACCGGTGACCGTGGCGCCGATGCGGACGTTCCCCATTCTGCGGGACCTCGTCACCGACGTCTCGTACAACTACGAGGTGGCCAAGCGCATCCCGCCGTTCGCACCGCGGGAGAAGACCGACGACGAGCGCCAGGCCGGCGGCTATCGGATGGCCCAGATCGACGTGGAGCGGAGCCAGGAGTTCCGCAAGTGCATCGAGTGCTACTTGTGCCAGGACGTCTGCCATGTGATCCGGGATCACGAGGAGAACAAGACCGCCTACGCCGGGCCCCGCTTCTTCGCCCGGTCGGCTGAGCTCGAGATGCACCCACTCGACACCACGGACCGCCGGGAGCTGCTACAACGGGAGCTCGGGCTGAACAAGTGCAACATCACGAAGTGCTGCACCGAGGTGTGCCCCGAGCACATCAAGATCACCGACAATGCCATCATCCCGTTGAAAGAGCGGGTCGTCGACGCCGCCTACGACCCGATCGCCTGGTTGGGTCGGAAGATCCGGCGCCGGACCAAGCGAAGCGCTTCCGAGGCGGCCGCGCTGGCGCCGGCAGCCGGCCCCGCCGCCGTGCAGCCGGACGCGCCGGTCCGCGGGATCCCGATGCCCGAGCGGATCCCGGTACCGGTCGGAACGATGACCGGCACCCCAGACCCTGATGCTGATGCTGATGCTGATGCTGATGCTGATGCTGATGCTGATGCTGATGGGGGTGCTGGTGCTGGTGCTGGTGGGGGCGATCGGGACGGCGCGGCGACGCCGGACGCCTGATCCCGGCGCGCCCCGCCGGTGCCTCGCTTCCTCACTCCCGAATGGATCGAGCGGTTCAACGACCTGGCCGCCGGTGTCCAGATGGCGCAGCCCGGTCCCGACGCCGCTCTGCGAGCACAGAGCGGGCACTTCATCGTGGCCGAGGAGATCCTCGACCACCCCGACGGACCGCTGGTCCTCCTCGTCACCGTGAGCGACGCCACCCTGCGTTTGGGTCGCGCCGCGTCGGACGAGACCGCCGACGTCACCATCGCCCTCACCTACGCTGACGCCCGGGCACTCGCTGCGGGGACCTTGCGCCCGGCAGAGGCCCTCGTCGAGGGGCGTATCCGGGTGCGGGGCGACCTCGGTGTGCTCACCTCAGGGCTGGATATGCTGGCCGAGGCCCAGCGGCACGTTGCCGCCCTGCAGGCCGAGACCACCTACTGACCTGCCGACCCGCTCGGCGGCGGAGGCGCCTCCGGGACGGTGGGAGGTGCCGGCGCCGCCTCAAGAGCACCGGAAGGAGGGAACCCAATGGAGATCCTGGTGGCCCGGACGCTCGTCCATCCGGCGGACCTCGGCGCCTCCTTGGCGTTCTACCGTGACCGGCTCGGCCTGGCCGTGGCCCGCGAGTTCGGCGAAGGCGAGCAGCGCGGTGTCGTGTTCCACACCGGTGGTGGGCTCCTCGAGGTCGTCGGCGGACCCTCGCCAGCAGGGGAAGGACCCGCGGGCGACCGTCCGGAGGACGACGCGGCAGCAGACGCCGGGAGCGGTCGCCCGCCGGTGGCGCTCTGGTTCCAGGTACGGGACCTGGCGGCCACGGTCGCTACCCTGGAGCGCAGCGGGGTCGAGCTCGTCAGATCCCCGAGGCTCGAGCCCTGGGGCCTCCTCGAGGCGTGGATCGCCGACCCCGACGGCCTTCGCATCCACCTGGTCGAGGTCCCCGACACCCATCCGCTCCGGCGAGACACCCGCAACCTCGGCGCGACCGACGCCCCCGCGCGTGCCTCGGACGTTCCCTGAGCGTGCAGGCGGGTGCTTCCAACTGACCCCTGGCGTCGGACCGATCGGGAGGTGACAGCCGGAAGCACCCGACCACCCGGTCCTGCGCGATCCTGGATGCATGGCGCACCTCCACCCAGACCTGGATCCCCTCCGCGACCTTGTCGGGACCTGGTCGGGACGAGGACACGGCGAGTACCCCACGATCGACCCGTTCGACTACGAGGAGACCGTGACGTTCGGCCACGGGGGCAAGGCGTTCCTCGTCTACCTCCAACGCACCTTCGACCCGGGCAGCGGGCGGCCGATGCACACCGAGACCGGGTACGTCCGCGTGCCCGCCCCGGGCACGGTCGAGCTGGTGGTGGCCCAGCCGACCGGGATCGTCGAAGTCGCCGAAGGCCGGCTGACCACCGGGGTCGGGGTATCGGGAACCCCAGGAGCGGGCTCGGTCCGATTGCGGACCACCGCCACGGCGAAGACCGCGACGGCGAAGACCGTCGACGCGATCGAGCGGGACCTCGACTGGGACGGCGACAGCCTGGTCACCGTGGTGCGGATGGCCGCCGTCGGCGTACCGATGACCCACCACCTTCGTTCCGAGCTGGTGCGGTCACCCGCTCCCTGAACCCGCCCATCGGCCCGGCCGCTCTTGGCCCATCGGCCCGGCCGCTCTTGGCCCATCGGCCCGCCCCCCTGCGCCCGGCTCCGATCCGACACCACCCGGCATTCGGGCCCAGCGCCGGTTCGGGCAAGATTCGGCTCACCCGACGACCAGATGCCCGTAGGCCGTGCACAACCCAAGCGCCTCGATCACGAAGAACAGGCCGACCAGGCCGAGGACGACTGCCGCCCGCCACCGAGAGCCGACCCGGGCGGCCGGTGCCGGCATGTACCACGCGGGGAGCGGGCCGCCCGTCCGGCCCAGATAGACCGTGAGCGGCACGGCGTCAGCCGACGGCTGGTCGCCGAAGCGTTCCGACAGGGCCAGCGCGGTGAGCTCCTCGTCGCTCAGCCGATCCTCTCCGCTCTCGTCCACCAGGGGCGGGGGGGCGGAGGGCCGATCCTCCAGGTCCGATCGTCCCGACATCCCACCCCAGGATCGTGCCATCGGTTGCTCCACTCCTCGGCCCCGCCGCCGGCATCGACTCCTCACGGCGCCCGGTCGCCACCGCTTCCCGACTCGCGGTCCGAGTAGACCGCTGTCGTCCCCGCCATCGTAGGCGATGCCTCGTCGTGACCGGGCCGTGAAGCCGTACGCTGGGCCGGTGGAGACGGCCCGGTCCGCGCGGTTCCGATGACGCGCATCCTCCAGGTCGACGCGTTCACCGATCGGCCGTTCCGCGGGAACCCCGCGGCGGTCTGCCTCCTGGAGTCCGCCGGCCCCGACTGGTGGCTGCAGGCGGTGGCGGCGGAAATGGGATGTTCCGAGACCGCCTTTGTGGAGGACGACGGAGGGACGTTGCGCCTCCGGTGGTTCACCCCGGTCACCGAGGTCGACCTGTGCGGGCACGCCACCCTGGCCACCGCCCACGTGTTGTTCGAAGCTCGGCCCGACCTCGACCGACTCGCCTTCGAGACGCGCAGTGGCGTCCTGGGTGCCCGCCGGTCACCTGAGGGAATCGAGCTGGACTTCCCGGCGCAGGTCGCCAGGGCGGTCGAGCCACCGCCGGGCCTGGTCGACGCGCTGGGCGTCACGCCGGTGTGGGTCGGACGCAACGCGACCGACCTCCTCGTCGAGGTGGCGGACGCGGCATCGGTCACCTCGATCACCCCCGACTATCCGGCACTGCGCTCTGTCGGCGTCCGGGGGGTGATGGTGACCGCCCTCGGGGAGACAGGAGGGGCGGCCGACTTCGTCTCCCGGTTCTTCGCGCCGAGCGTCGGGATCGACGAGGACCCGGTGACCGGATCAGCCCACTGCTGCCTCGGCCCCCACTGGGCACGCCGCCTCGGGCGCACCCGCCTGCGCGCCTACCAGGCATCCCCCCGGGGCGGGTGGCTCACCGTGGAGACCGACGGCGACCGGGTACGCCTCGTCGGGAAGGCAGTCACCGTCCTCGACGGGCAGCTCGGCGCCGCGACACCTCGAGCCGACCACGCCGGATGAGCCCACGAGCAGGTCCACCAGCACCATCGGGTCCACCTGCCCCCGGGGCCGACCGGGGTCAGCTCACGGGAGAAGCGCCGTGACCTCGTCCCGCTCCGACACCAGCTCTTCGGTCGTGATCCGGATGCGGTCGGCGGCGAACGCGTCGTGCTCCATCCCCTCCACCACCTGCCACTCCCCCTGCGCGTCGACTCGGACGGGGAAACCGAACTGGAGCCCCTCGGGGATCCCGTACTCACCCCGTGACACGACGGCCAATGATGCGCAGCCCTCGGGCCCGGTCGGCGTCCGGATGCTCACCACCGAGTCGACCACGGCGTTCGCCGCCGACGCCGCCGACGACAGACCACGCGCCTCGATGATCGCCGCCCCGCGCTTCTGGACGGTGGTGAGGAACTCACCACGCAACCAGGCCTCGTCACCGATGACCTCGGGAGCTGGCTTCCCGTCGATCAGCGCATGGGCGAAGTCGGGGAACTGGGTGGCGGAGTGGTTCCCCCAGATCGCCATGTTCGTGACCGCCGAGACCGGCACCCCCGCTCGCTTCGCCAGCTGGCTCTTCGCCCGGTTCTCGTCCAGCCGGGTCATGGCGAACCACCGCTCGGCCGGCACCTCGGGAGCGTTCGACCGGGCGATCAGGCAGTTGGTGTTGCAGGGGTTGCCCACGACCACCACCCGCACGTCGGACGCCGCGTTCTCGGCAATGGCCCGACCCTGGGGCCGGAAGATCCCGCCGTTGACCGTGAGGAGGTCCCCCCGTTCCATCCCCGCCTTCCGGGGCACGGAACCCACGAGGAGCGCCCACGACGTCCCGTCGAAGGCGACGTTCGGGTCCGAGGTGGCGACGATGTCGCTCACCAGCGGGAAGGCGCAATCGTCGAGCTCCATGACCACACCCTCGAGGGCCTTCATCCCGGGCTCGATCTCGAGAAGGCGCAGCACGATGGGCTGGTCAGGGCCGAGCAGCTGCCCGGACGCGATACGGAACAGCAGGGCGTAGCCGATCTGACCGGCAGCCCCGGTGACGGTGACGTGGACGGGCGGCGTGGGTGTCATGAGGTGGAGGCTATCCGGGCAGCCGGATCCGGTCGAACCGGCCCCGGGCGCCACGGGGCTCGTCGCCGGCCCGGTCAGGCGGCTGGGGACGCGGCGCCGTCGAACGGCGCGTCGAACGCGAACACGGCGCCGTCGGACGCCACGGTCCAGTAACCACCGGTCATCGGGTCCGCCGCCATGCCGACCATCGGGGCGGCGAGGCGGGAACCGCCCATCGAGCCGTAGAAGGCCGCGTCGCCGAAGGCGAAGACCCCGCCGTCGGATGCCACCAACCAGTAGCCATGACCACCGGGGGAAGCCGCGATCCCCGCGACCGGGGCGCCAAGCGGCAACCCGCCCATCGAGCCGTAGAAGGCCGCGTCGCCGAAGGCGAAGACCCCGCCGTCGGATGCCACCAACCAGTAGCCATGACCACCGGGGGAAGCCGCGATCCCCGCGACCGGGGCGCCAAGCGGCAACC
>JAKADK010000053.1 GCA_021820665.1 Actinomycetes bacterium
GGTCGTGGTGGTGCCGGCCGGCAGAGGCCCCCGCTCCGGTTGGGGCCCCGACGCCCGGCCAGCCGGTACGTCCTGCTCACCTCGGGAACGACCGGCACGCCCCGGGGCACACCCCGAGGTCTCCCCTCGGACCCCACCGCCGCCATCGCCCTCCTCTCACGCGTCCCGGTCCGGAGCCAGGACGTCACCCTCGTCGCCGCCCCCCTCTTCCATGCGTGGGGCCTGGCCAACCTCGGCATCGGGATGGCGCTCGCCCACACCGTCGTGCTCCAGCGCCGCTTCGACGCCCAGGCCGCGCTCGCCGCCATCGAAGAGCACCGTGTCCGAACCCTGGTGGCGGTCCCGGTCATGCTCCAGCGCGTGCTCGAGCTCGATCCCGCCATCCGGGGGCGCTACGACACCTCGTCCCTGGAGCTGGTGATGGTGAGCGGATCGGCGCTCCCCGGCGACCTGGCCCCCCGTTGGATGGACGCCTTCGGCGACACGCTCTACAGCGTCTACGGATCGACCGAGGCGGCCTGGGGTGCCATCGCCTCGCCGGCCGACCTCCGTCTCGCCCCCGGCACCGCCGGGCGCCCCCCGCCGGGCACCCGCATCGAGATCCTCGACGGCGACAGCCGTCCCGTCCCCCCGGGGGTGACCGGCCGGATCGCCGTCGCCAACCGTATGCTGGCCGTCGCCGAGAGCGGGGGCGGAAACCCTGGCGGGGGCGGAAACCGGGCCGGGGCGCGCATCCGGGGATGCCTGCTCACCGGCGACCTGGGCCACGTGGACGAGCGGGGCCTCTTGTTCGTCGAGGGGCGCGAGGACGACATGATCGTCTCGGGCGGGGAGAACGTCTACCCCCTCGAGGTCGAAGAAACGTTGGCCCGACATCCCGGCGTCCTGGAAGCCGCCGTGGTCGGGGTACCCGATCCCGAATTCGGCCAGCGCCTCCGCGCCCTGGTGGTGCGCCGGCCCGGGACCCGGCGCGTCACGGCCCAGGAGCTCCGGCGCCACGTCCGTGACCAGCTCGCCGCCTACAAGGTCCCCCGCGACGTGGAGTTCGTCGACGCGCTGGAACGGACCGCCACCGGCAAGGTGCTCCACCGCCAGCCCGTGCCCGAGGAGCTCAGGACGGGGCGCTCCCGGAGCGCCGTCCGATGACGTGCACGTCCACACCGGCGTCGGCGGCGAACCGCAGCAGGCGGAGGATGATCGAGCCCCGGGTCAGCTCCTGCCAACGGCTGCGGTTGGTCGACCCGAGGACGATCTGGGTGATCTGGTGGGCGGCCGCGTAGGTGACGAGCGCCCGGGCCGCGTCGTCGGCGCTCAGCTCCACCCAGATCCCCCCGACGTCTTCGGCCAGCCGGCGCACCTCGCTCAGACCGGGCTCGGCGCTGGTGCGGGCATCGTCTCCCCCCGATACGTGCACGACGTGGAGATCGGCCTTGCTCCGGGCGGCCAGGCGCGCCGCCCGGCGCAGCACGGCGTCGTTCCCGGGTGCGCCGGTCACGGCCACGAGGATCCGTTCCGCCGTGTCGTAGCGCGGCGTGTCGTCGGACACCGGCAACGACGCCAGGAGCTCTTCTTCGGTCTCGTCGGCGACGAAACGCAGCGCCAGCTCGCGCAGGGCCACCAGGTTGGTCGTGCGGAAGAACCCGTTCAGCGCCTCGGGCACCCGGTCGGCCGGGTAGATGTTCCCGTGGAGCATCCGCCGCCGGAGCTGGTCGGCCGACGAATCGACCAGCTCGATCTGGTCGGCCCGTCGCACGACCCAGTCGGGAACCCGCTCCCGGACGGCGACGCCGGCCATCCGCTCCACCGCGTCGGCCAGTGATTCCAGGTGCTGGATGTTGACCGTCGTGATCACGGCGATGCCGGCGTCGAGTAGGTCCAAGACGTCCTCCCACCGCTTGGCCCGCCTCCCGGACCCCGGGACGTTGGTGTGCGCCAGCTCGTCGACGAGGACGACCTCGGGATGCCGGGCCAGGATGGCGTCGACGTCCATCTCCTCCATGATGACGCCCCGGTAGGTGACCTTCCGCCGGGGCACCACCTCCAGGCCGGCCAGCCGTTCGGCGGTGCCCGGTCGGTCGTGGGTCTCGACGATCCCCACCACCACGTCGGCCCCTCGCTGGTGACGGCGCTGCCCTTCGTCGAGCATGGCGCACGTCTTGCCCACGCCGGCCGCCGCACCCAGGTACACACGGAAGCGCCCGGCGGGCCGCACGTCGGCATCGGAGGCGGCTCCGGAGCGGGACGCACCGGGTGGTGTCGCTAGCATGGCCGCTGAGTCAGCCGGCACGACAGGGAGCGCACATGGCCATCAGTCGACGGACAGCGCTCGGCGTGGCCGTCGCCGTCGCGCTGGTGGTGATGCTGTCGGCCGGGATGATCCCGGTACGCGGCCACCTGAGCGTCGCCACCGCCGGACTGGTGCTGGTGGTCCCGGTGGTCGCCGGCGTGGTCGTGGGTGGCCTGACGGCCGGCATCGTGGCGGTCGTCGCCGGCTTCGTCGCCTACGACGTGCTCTTCATCCCTCCCTACGGCACCCTGGCCGTCGGCCGGGTGCAGAACTGGGCGGCCCTCGCCGTCTACGTGATCGTGCTGGTGCTCGTCGCCGCGGTGGTGACCGACCAGCGCCGCGCCCGGGACGCGGCGACGAGGAGGGAGCGGGAGGCCCGCCGGCTCTTCGAGCTGTCCGAGGCCCTGGTCGCCGACTCGCCGCACCTGGCCCAGCGCGTCGTCGACACCGTGGCGCGCACGTTCGAGGCTCGCTGGGTGGCGCTGATGCTGCCCGAGCAGGGTGACCTGGCGACGGTGGCCCAGAGCGGCGAGGTACCCCCGCACCGGTTGGCGTCGCTTCTCGGGACGGCCGGGACCGACCTCGGCTTGGCGGTCCCCCTCCTGCCCGCGGTGGGATCCCCGGAGACGCCCGCCGTCGTGGCCCTCGTCACCGAGGAGAACCCGGTGGGCCTGCTCGCCGTGGCGCCGGCGCCCGGCAACGAGCACGACCGCCAGTTGCTCGCCACCTTCGCCAACCAGGCGGCGCTGGCCATCACCCGAGCCGACCTGCGGGAGGCGGCCGTGCGCGCCGAGCGGCTCGAGGCCGCCGAGGAGACCCGCCAGATCCTGCTCCGGACCGTCTCCCACGATCTCCGCACCCCCTTGGCGACGATCAAGGCGTCCCTGTCCGAGCTGCTGGAGCCGGGCTCGGAGCTGGCCGAGCCTACCCGCCGCCTGCTGCTCGGCCTGGCCGAGGAGCAGGCCGACCGGCTCGACCGTCTGGTGGCGAACCTGCTCGACGTCACCCGGGTCGAGGCCGGGTCGCTCGCCGTGCGCACCGACGCGGCGGCCGTGGACGAGATCGTGGACGAGGCGATGGCCACGCTCGGTCGCCCCCCGGTCACCGTCGACATCGCCGCCGACGTGCCGCTGGTCCAGGCCGACCATACGCTGATCTGCCACGTGCTGGTGAACCTGGTCGACAACGCCCTGCGGTACTCTCCGGACCACGTCGAGGTCTCCGCCGTGCGCGCCGATACGGGCGTCGAGCTGGCCGTCACCGACCACGGGCCGGGGCTGGCCGCCGACCAGCGGGCGCGCGTCGGTGCCGGGCCCGGCTCCGGCATCGACCCGGTGCACGGCACCGGTGGTCGGGGCACCTCCCCGGTCTGGGGCCAGGGCCACGGCGGGCTGGGTCTGGCCATCGCCAACGCCTTCGTCGCCGCCCACGGCAGCCGCCTCACCGTGACGGACAACGCCGGACACGGCAGCCGCCTGGCGTTCACCCTCGCCGGCGTGCCGATGCACGGGGACGTCGACCGGGGCCACGGCTCGGCTGCGGGGACCCGGGTCTCCGGCGCGTCGGGCCCGGGCGTCGGCCCCACCGTCGGCGCCGACATCCCCGTCGGCCCCGTCGGCCCCGACATCCCCGTCGGCGCCGAGACGGCCTGACCCGTGGCCCACCTCCTCGTCGTCGACGACGACCCCGCTCTCCTCACGGTGCTCCAGATCGCGCTCTCCGCCCGGGGAGACCAGCTCACCGTGGTGCGCACCGGCCGCGAAGCCATCGACCGACTGGCGCTGTCCCCGCCCGACGCCGTCGTCCTCGACCTGGGCCTGCCCGACCTGGACGGGGTCGACGTCTGCCGCCGCGTCCGCCAGTGGTCGGACGTGCCCGTCATCGTGCTGTCGGCGGACGGTGACGAGCAGCGGAAGGTCGCGGCCCTGGACGCCGGCGCCGACGACTACGTGACCAAGCCCTTCGGGATGGCCGAGCTCCAGGCCCGGCTGCGCGCCGCCCTGCGACACGGTGCCAGGCGGCGCGGGGACCCCGACCCGGCGTCGGTCGAGATCGGACCGCTCCACGTCGACCTGGCCCACCACACGGTCTCGGTCGATGGCCGGGTCGTCGATCTCACCGCCCGGGAGTACGACCTGCTCGCCTATCTGGCCCGCCACGCCGGCAAGGTGTGCACCCATCATCTCATCCTCCAGGCGGTATGGGGTGCCGGCTACGGCACCGAGTCCAACTACCTGCGGGTCTACACCCATCGACTACGCCAGAAGCTCGGCAGTGCCGGCACGATGCTACGCACCCATCCCGGCGTCGGCTACCAGCTCACCGACGACCCGGACCGGGTCCCCGGCGGGCAAGCTCGGTGAGCGGGTTCACGATGACCAGACGCCCGTGGACCGCGGCCACCGTGCCCTCCGCACGCAGGGCGGTGCCCACCACCACCCCCGCCACCGAGCGGCGGCCCCACCAGCGCAGCACTACCCGGCCCGTGCCGTCGTCGAGCACGGCGTCGAGGACCGCCATGCCGTCCCCCTCCGTGCACCCGACCGCCTCGATCACGCCGTCCAGGACGGCCCGGCAGCGTGGCGCGAGGTCCCGGCACCGGCGGACAACCGGCCGCCCGCCCCAGCACGCCAGGTCCGGTGGCGACCACCCGGTCACCCGTGGTCACCGCCCGCCGGGTTCGGCACGGGCCAGGGCCTCGTTCAGCTGCAGCACGTTGACGGTGGGGCTGCCGAGGAAGCCCAGCTCGGCCGGGCGCACCTGGGCGGCGATGATCCGGCGGAGCGTGGAGGCGGTGACCCCGGTGCTCTTCGCCACCATGGGGATCTGCGCGTAGGCGGAGGCCGGGCTGATGTCCGGGTCGTAGCCACTGGCCGAGGTGGTCACCAGGTCGGACGTGGGGTTGACACCGTGCTGGTGCCACCAGCGGATGAGCTGGCGGGTGTCGGCAACGAGCGTCCGGGAACGCGGGCCCAGGTTCGTCGCCCCCGACTCTCCGGGGATCCCGTTGGCCACGAGCGGGTTGTCCCCGCCCGAGATGCCCTTCTTCGGATCGGCGGCGTAGGGGCCGAAGTCGTCCGGGCGTCCGTGGAACCACCGGGTGCTGGTCCAGTTCTGCCCGATGAGCGTCGACCCGTTGGCCCCGATCGAGCCGTTGGCCTGGCTCGGGAACAGGGCCTGGGCCACCCCGGTGCCGGCCAGGGCGTAGAGCAGCCCGAAGACGACGAAGCAGGCGACGGCGAGCACGAGAGAGCGGCGGAGGTGGAGGAGCATGGCGGATCCTTGACTGGTGCCTAGTAGGCGTGGAGCGCCACCAGGGCGAGGTCGATGAGCTTGATGAAGACGAACGGCGTGATGATGCCGCCCAGCCCGTAGATGAAGACGTTGCGCCGGAGGATCGACGCCGACGAGGAGGGCCGGAACTTCACCCCGCGGAGCGCCAGGGGAATGAGCGCCACGATCACCAGGGCGTTGAAGATGACGGCGGAGAGCACCGCCGACTGGGGGCTGTGGAGCCTCATGATGTTGAGGGCACCGAGCTGCGGGTACGTGGCGACGAACAGGGCGGGGATGATGGCGAAGTACTTCGCCACGTCGTTGGCGATCGAGAACGTCGTGAGCGAGCCACGGGTGATGAGCAGCTGTTTGCCGATCTCGACCACGTCGATGAGCTTGGTCGGGTTGGAGTCCAGGTCGACCATGTTGCCGGCCTCCTTGGCGGCGGTGGTCCCACTGTTCATCGCCACGCCCACGTCGGCCTGGGCCAGGGCCGGGGCGTCGTTGGTACCGTCCCCGGTCATCGCCACCAGCTTCCCGCCCGCCTGCTCGGCCCGGATCAGCTCCATCTTGCGCTCGGGGGTCGCCTCGGCCAGGAAGTCGTCCACGCCGGCCTCCTGGGCGATCGCCGCCGCCGTCAACGGGTTGTCCCCGGTGATCATGACGGTCCGGATGCCCATCTGGCGCATCTCGGCGAACTTCTCCCGGATGCCCTGCTTCACCACGTCCTTCAGCTCGATGGCCCCGAGCACCTCCGGGCCGTCGGCCACCACGAGCGGCGTCGCCCCCGACCGGGCGATGCCGGACACCACGCCGTCGAGCTCGGGGGGCACGGTGCCACCCTGCTCGACCACCCAGGCCTTGACCGATTCCGCCGCGCCCTTCCGCACCTGGCGGCCGTCCACGTCGATCCCCGACATCCTCGTCGTGGCCGAGAAGGGCACGAAGGTGTGCTCGCCGAGGTCCCGTTGCCGGAGGGCGAACCGCTCCTTGGCCAGCACGACGATGGAACGACCCTCGGGGGTCTCGTCGGCCAACGACGCCAGCTGAGAGGCTTCCGCCACCGCCTGCTCGGCGTGGCCGCCGACCCCGATGAACCGGCTGGCCATCCGGTTGCCGAGCGTGATCGTGCCGGTCTTGTCCAAGAGCAGCGTCTGGACGTCCCCGGCAGCCTCGACCGCCCGGCCGCTCATGGCCAGGACGTTCCGCTGCACCAGCCGGTCCATCCCGGCGATGCCGATGGCCGACAGCAGGGCGCCGATGGTGGTCGGGATGAGGCACACGAGCAGCGCGACCAGGACCACGACCGACACCGCCGCGCCCGAGAAGCGCCCGAAAGGCTCGAGGCTCACCACGACGGGGAGGAAGACGATGGTGAGCACGGCCAGCAGGATCGTCAGCGCGATCTCGTTGGGGGTCTTCTGCCGGTTGGCTCCCTCCACCAGGCCGATCATCCGGTCGATGAAGGTGTGGCCGGGCTCGGCGGTGATCGTGACGACGATCCGGTCGGAGAGCACCATCGTGCCGCCGGTGACCGCCGACCGGTCCCCGCCGGACTCCCGGATCACGGGCGCGGACTCCCCGGTCACGGCCGACTCGTCCACGGACGCCACGCCTTCGACGACCTCGCCGTCGGAGGGGATGACGTCTCCGGCCTCGCACACGACGACGTCGCCCTTGGCCAGGCTCGAGGCGAGCACCCGCTCCTCGACCCCGTCCGCCCCCAACCGGCGCGCCTCGGTCGTCGTCCGCATCTTGCGGAGCGTGTCGGCCTGGGCCTTCCCTCTCCCCTCGGCCATCGCCTCGGCGAAGTTGGCGAACCAGACGGTGAGGGCCAGCCAGATGGTGATGGACCAGGTGAAGACCCCCGGGTGGGCAATGGCCTCCACCAACGCCACGATGGTGCCGATGAACACCACGAACATCACGGGGTTCTTCACCTGCACCCGGAGGTCCACCACCTTGCCCAACGCATCGAGGGCCGCGCGCCGCAGGATGGCGGCGTCGAAGAGGCCCCGCTGCTGGGCCACGCCGTGGGGTCCGGCGCCCGTGGGCTGCGCGTCGGGGGCGACGACGGTCATCCGAAGAACCTCCCGTGGCTGAGCTGCTCGACGATCGGGCCGAGGGACAAGGCCGGGAAGAAGGTGAGCGCTCCGACGAGGAGGATCGAACCGATCACGAGCCCGACGAACATCGGGTTGTCGGTGCGGAACGTGCCCAGGCCGGCCGGCACCACCTCTTTCGTCCCCAGCGCTCCGGCCAGCGCCAGCACCGGCACGATGACGGCAAAGCGGCCGAAGAGCATGGCCAGGCCACCGAGGACGTTGTAGAAGGCGGTGTTGCCCGAGAGCCCGGCGAACGCGGAGCCGTTGTTGTTGGCCTGGGAGGTGAACGCGTAGAGGATCTCACTGAAGCCGTGCGGGCCGGCGTTCAACGGAGCGACCCTCCCGGCATGGACCGACACGGCGATCCCCGTGAGGACGAGCACGACGATCGGCATCACGAGGATCCCGAGACCGGCCAGCTTCACCTCGCGGGCCTGGATCTTCTTCCCCAGGTACTCGGGCGTCCGGCCGATCATGAGACCGCCGATGAACACGGCCACGATGGCGAAGAGCAGGATGGTGTAGAGGCCACTGCCCGTCCCGCCCGGGGTCTCCTCCCCCAACATCATCCCGCTCAACAGCCCGAAGCCCCCCAGGGGCGTGAACGAGTCGTAGGCGGCGTTGGCGGATCCGGTGGAGGTCTGGGTGGACGCCACTCCGAAGAGGGCAGAGGAGGTGTCCCCGAAGCGGACCTCCTTGCCCACCATGTTGCCGGTCGGCTGGGACGGGAGGCCGGCGGCCGCCACCGCCGGGTTGGGCTGGTGCTCGGCGACGCTCGTGAAGCCCACCCACACCCCGAAGATGATGGCCATGGCCGCCAGCAGCGCTGCTCCCTGGCGGCGAGACCCCGCCATCTTCCCGAAGGTGTAGGTGAGGGAGAAGGGGATGCACAACAACAAGAAGATCGAGAGCCAGTTGGTGAGGCCGGTGGGGTTCTCGAACGGCGTCGCCGCATTGGCGTTCAGGAACCCGCCCCCGTTGGTGCCGAGCTGCTTGATGGACTCCATGAAGGCGATCGGCCCCCGGGCGATCGTCTGGGTGACGCCGTTCAGGGCGTCCCGGATGTGGGCCGGACCGGCCAGGGTCTGCACCCCGCCCTGGCCCACGTAGACGATCCCGGCGACGAAGGCGATGGGGAGGAGGATGTAGAGCAGGCACCGGGTGACGTCCACCCAGAAGTTCCCCACCGTCGAGGCGTCACGGCGGGTGAAGCCCCGCACGAGGACGATCGCCACGGCGATCCCGACCGCCGGTGAGACGAACTGCTGGACCACCAGCGTCATCTGCGAGAGGTACGAAAGCGTCGTCTCGCCGCCGTAGTTCTGCCAGTTCGTGTTGGTGACGAACGAGACCGAGGTGTTCCACGCCAGGCCAGGGGCCACGCCCGGCAGGTGCTGGGGGTTGAGCGGCAACGACCCCTGGAGGCGCAGCACGAGGTACGTGAAGAGCAGCGAGACGACCGAGAAGACCAACAGGGCGCCGGCATACCGCTTCCAGCTCTGCTCGGCATCCGGAGAGGTGCCGAGCAGGCGGTAGAAGGGGCGCTCCGCCCAGGCCATCCACCTCACCCGGCCGTCGAAGACCGCCGCCATATAGGAGCCGAGGAAGCGCCACGCCAGGGCGAGCGCGACGACGAGGGTGACGATGGTCCAGAAGAACCCCATCAGCCCGCTCCTCCGTCATGCCGCCGTCGCACCTAGAACCACTCCGCCTTGAACAACGCCACACCGAGGTAGACGAAGACGGCCACGGACAACCCGAGCAGGACACCCTGGACGACGCTCATACCCGCTCCAGGCCCCAGACCAACAGCCCAGCGGCGGCGAAGAAGCCGATCGTGCCGATGACGGCGAGAAGATCACCCATGCAGTCATTCTCGGGGCAACCACGTCAATGCGACGTCAATTGCCGGCCTGTGGCCGTCAACAACGTGTGAACAGCGGACGTCAGCCGGCGGTCAGACCGGTGGCGGAGCGGCGGGCGTGGTCGCGCTGGTCAGCCGGCGTGGTCGCGCTGGTCAGCCGGCGTGGTCGCCTCCTGCCGCCCCGGCCACTGTCGACCCTCCGGCCACCAGACCGGCGAGGGCCCTCGTGGCAGGGGACCGGCGCGTCTCCCGGTGGGCGGCGGCGGCCACCCGGTCGGAGCGGTCCTCGGCCATCGGTCGGAGGCCCATCGCCTCCAGCGACTCGGTGCCCGGTTCGCACCGGATGACAGGGATGCCGGCGCGGACGAGGCGCCGGACCTCGTGGTCGAGCCGGCGGTGGGTGGACCACCGCACCAGCGCATCGGCGGTCGCCGGGTGGGGCTGACGGGAGGACATCGGGGCCACGACCACGACGCCGTCGAGGGGGGACGAACGGGCCACGTCGGCGTTGGTCGGCGAGTGGACGCCACCGTCGAAGTACTCCACACCCCCGATCTCGACCGGCGCGAAATAGGCGGGGATGGCACAGGACGCCAGCACCGCCCTCGCCAGTGACGCCGGTGGCGACCCGGGCCGGCCGAAGACGATCCGGGCACCGTCGGTACGCCGGACGGCGCAGATCCACAGCCCCGCCGGCCAGGACGCCCCGACCTTTCGCTCCAGTGGGAGCGCCTGGTCGGAGAGGTCGACCGTGCCCCGGGGGAGGAGCGTCGAGACCGCCACCTCGGGGCGGATGGCCCACGGCCGGCGGACCGCCCGGGCCACCAGGGCCGCGGAGGGCGGACGCCACGGGCGCATCCACGATGCCGGCTCAGGCGCCCGCACCCTGGTACCACCGGGGAAGATCTCCTCGACGGTCGACGCGCCGGCGTGGCTGAGCGGGCCGCCCGTCGCCATCGCCAGCAGGTCGGAGGCCCGGACACCCAGGCGCAGCAGGGTCCCCGTGATCGATCCGGCCGACGATCCCACCACGAGCGCCGAGCCCCGTGGGTCCCATCCGGTGGCCTCCTCCAGCGCGGCGAGGACGCCGGCGTGGTAGGCCTGCCCGACCACGCCACCGGCCCCGAGCACCAGGCCGATGCGCGGCGGGGCCGACGGTCCCGTTCCCTCCACCGGCCAACCGCGCCCGATCAGCGGGCCGCGTCCCCCATCCGGTAGCCGCGGGTCATCTCGTCGAGGCGGCTCTTCAGCTCCTCGGACAGCGTGAGCTCGGCCGCCGCCAGGCTGGCGTCGAGCTGGTCGGGCCGGCTGGCTCCCACGATCGGCGCCGTGACGGCCGGGTTGGCCAGCACCCAGGCCACCGCCAGCGTGACCAGGGGGACGCCCTCGTCCTCGGCCACGCCCCTCAGCTCCGCCACCGTCTCGAACTCCCGGTCGTGCCAGTAGCGGCTCTGGTACATCGTCCCCGCCGTCCCCAAGGTGAACCGGCTCCCTTCCGGGGGCGGACCGGCGGGATCGTGCTTCCCCGACAGGAGCCCACCGGCGATCGGGTTGTAGGGGATGACCCCGATGCCCTCCTCCAGGCACAGGGGGAGCAGCTCGCGCTCGATCTGGCGGAACAACAGGTTGTAGCGGGGCTGGACCGAGTCGAAGCGGACGAGCTGGCGGGCCTCGCTCCGACCGACGGCCCGGGCCACCTGGTAGGCGAGGAAGTTCGAGCAGCCCACGTAGCGGACCTTCCCGGACCGGACCAGGTCGTCGAGCGCGCCCAGCGTCTCGTCGATCGGGGTCCCCGGGTCGGGGCCGTGGAGCTGGTACAGGTCGATGTAGTCGGTGCCCAGGCGCCGCAGCGACGCCTCCACGGCGTCCAGGATGTGCTTGCGGGAGCTCCCCTGCTCCCACGCCGCCGGGCCCGTCCGACCGACGCACTTCGTGGCGACGACGAAGCGGTCCCGCTTCCCTCGGAGCCACTTCCCGACGATCTCCTCCGTGCGGCCGGTCGTCGGCAGGCCGCCCCCCAGGGGGTACACGTCGGCGGTGTCGAGGAAGGTGATGCCGCCGGCGTCCGCCCGGTCGAGGATGGCGAGCGAGGTGTCCTCGTCGCACTGCAGGCCGAAGGTCATCGTGCCCAGGCACAGCTCGGAGACGAGCAGGCCGGTCCTCCCCAGTCGAACGTGGCGCATAGGCCACGATAGCAACGAACCCCATCGGGGCCAGCCTCCACGACGCCATGCCGTTCGCCCCGTACCCCGACTGCTCCCGGGGAGCGGCGAGCCGGCGGCGCGTGCCGCGGCGGCCAGCCGGCGGCGCCACCGGGGTCGGCGACCCGTGTCCGCCCCCGCTCGGGGAGGAGACGGCGTTACCCTGAGCTCACCGCCCGGCTACCGGGCGCGGCAGATCGTCGGCGCCCTCCGGGGCAGAGAGTCGAGCGTGCCTCCCGCCATGAACCACAAGCAGGCCCACACCCTCCAGGAGCTTTTCGAGCACCCGATCCGCCTCAACCTGAAGTGGCCGGCGGTCGTCTCGCTCTTCAACGCCCTCGGGGAGGTGACCGTGGAGAGCCACGACCGGTTCCGGGTCGAGATCGACGGCCACTGCGAGGTCTACCACCCACCTCACCGGACCGACATGTCGGCCGACGACATCGTCAAGGTCCGGAAGTTCCTCGAGCTCACCGGGCACGTACCGGACCAGGAGCGCCCGCCGCCCGCCGACGGCACGGCAGGCAGGGTGGGGGCGGACGGCACGGCGCCCCTCCCGGGCCCCTCCGCCGGCGAGCCCACCGGCACCGGCGACTAGGCGCCGCTGCAGGCGCTCCGCGGAGGCTGCCACCGGCCGGCCTCCTCGGGTGACAGCCTTCAGTAGGCGCCGGTCCGTTCGAAGTACGCCCTCGGGTTGGCGACGAGCATCTGGTCGATCTGCTCCTCGGTCACTCCCCGGGCACGCAGGGCAGGGAGCACGTCGTTGGTGATGTGGAGGTAGTGCCAGTTGGGAGCGGCCACGGGCAGCTCCTCCTCGGGGAGCCAGTCGATGAAGCAGGAGGCGTCGTGGGCCAGGACCACGCGGTCGGCGTGACCCCGCTCGCACAGGGCCGCCACCGTCGCCACGCGGTCCTCGAACGGCAGGAGCAGGTCGAGGCCGAAACGGTCCATGCCAACGTAGGACCCGCGAGCGATCAGGCCCTCCAGGTAGTCGAGATCGGTGGTGTCGCCGCAGTGGCCGATCACGACCCGCGACAGGTCCACCCCCTCTTCGGCGAAGATCCGCTGCTGGTGGTCGCCCTGGCGGCTGGGCGCGTGCGTATGGGTGAGGATCGGGGCTCCCGTGGCTCGATGGGCCTTGGCGACGGCCCGCAGGACCCGCTCCACGCCGGCGGTGACCCCTTGATGGTCGGTGGCGCACTTGAGGAACGCCGCCTTCACGCCGGTCCCGGCGATGCCCTCGGTGATATCGGTGACGAACATCTCCACCATCGGCTCGTCACCCCCGAGCAGCGTGCCGGGGCCCCGGTAGTCGAAGTAGTGCGGGAGGTCGTTGTAGGTGTAGAGCCCGGTGGCGACCACGATGTTCAGCTCGGTCTGCTCGGCGATGCGTTGGATCCGGGGGATGTAGCGCCCGAGACCCACCACCGTCGGGTCCACGATCGAGTCGATGCCGGCCGCCTTCAGCTGGTTCAGCTTGTCGACGGCCTGGGCCACACGGGCCTCCTCGTCCCAGCCGTAGGGGTGGTTGGTCGCGATCTCGGGCGAGAGCACGAAGACGTGCTCGTGCATGAGCGTCCGACCCAACGTCTCTGTCCCGATCGGGCCTCGTGCCGTCGCTACCTCTCCCATCGTGGCGCTCCTCCTCGGATGTCTGCTCCCTGGACTGCTGCTCTTCGTGTGCTCTTCGTGCTCCCGGCCTCGCCGGCCGCTGGCGCCGCTACCGTAGCGGCGCCCCCCACCGGGTCTCCTCCCGCAGCTTCGCCTTCAGCACCTTCCCGCCGGGGTTGCGAGGCAGCGGCTCGCCGCGCACGGCGACGTACTGGGGGACCTTGAAGTCGGCGAGACGGTCGCCGGCGTAGGCGACGAGGGCGGCCGGGTCGAAATCGGCACCGGGGGAGGGCACGACGACGGCCCCGACCTTCTCCCCCATCATGGCGTCGGGGACGCCGACGACAGCGACCTCGAAGACGCCGGGGCACCCGGCGAGCACGTTCTCGACCTCGACCGAGTAGACGTTCTCGCCCCCGCGGTTCACCATGTCCTTCTTCCGGTCCACGATGGTGCAGAACCCGTCCTCGTCGAGGAGGGCGATGTCACCGCTGTGGAGCCAGCCATCCGTGAACGCCTCGGCGGTGGCCTCCGGCTTGCGCCAGTAGCCCGGGACCACGTTCGGCCCCCGGATGAGGAGCTCCCCGGCACCCGTCGCCGGGTCGGGCTCGTAGAGGTCGAGCTCGACGGGCGGTGCGGCGAAGCCGACGGTCTCGGGTCGCTGGGCGGTGTAGTCGTGGGGCAGGAACGTGGCGACCGACGAGGTCTCTGTCAGTCCGAAGCCGTTCCCGAGGGAGGCGTTCGGGAAGGCCTCCATCATGCGGAGCACCTGGTCCCGGGCGACCGGGGCACCGCCGTAGGTGACCCAGCGGATCCCCGACACGTCGAGGTCAGCGAAGCCCGGGTGGTTCATGGCCAGCCAGTAGATGGCCGGTACCGACGTCAAGAGGTTGATCCGCTCGTCGGCGATAGCGGCGAAGAACCCGGGCACGTCGAACGTCGGCAGGACCACCGTCGTCCCCCCCAACTGGCACGTGGGCAGGAGCTGGCTGTTGCACCCGGTCACGTGGAACAGGGGCACCGAGACGAGGTTGGCGATCTCCTCCCCGCCGAGGCCGACCACCCGCCGGCACGTCTCGCTGTTCGACAGGAAGCACTCGTGGGTGGTCATGGCCCCCTTGGGAAAGCCGGTGGTCCCCGAGGTGTAGAAGATCGCCGCCAGGTCGGCGGGCGCCTGGCCTTCGACCACGATCGCCGGACCGTCGGGCAGGCTCCGGCCCGGCTCGAAGACGTACGACGCGCCGGAGTCGGACACGACGTAGTCCACCTCGGCCTGCGTGAAGCGCGTGTTCACCGGGACGGCGACGGCGGCGGCCATCAGCGTCCCGAAGAACGCCACCACCCAGTCCAGGCCGTTGCCCAGCCGGATGGCCACGCGGTCACCCGGGGCCACCCCGGCGATCCGCAGCCCGCCCGCCACGCGGGTCGCCCGCTCCCAGAGCTCGCGGTAGCTCACCCGGTCCCCACCCACTTCCACCACGGCCGGGTGGGAGGGGCGGTCCTCGACGGTCGACCGGAGCATCTCGACGACCGTCCCCGGCAACCCCTCGTAGTGCAGGACACCATCCGCGCCCCGCACGACGCCCGACTCGTCGAACGGTCGGAGCCGTGCCGGCCTGCCGGCCTTCTCTACGCCTTCCCCCATGGTCCCCATATCCTCCCCCATGGTCCCTTCTCCGAAGCACCGGCGGCGCACCGCTTCACCTGACCCGGCGCCCGGGCGCCGAAGCCAACCGACCGGAGCGACACCGGCCGCCCCGCAGGTTACCCCGAAGTCGCCTCGCTGGCAGGACTGGCGTGCCGGCAAGGGCGCGGGCGCGCCTCCCGTCTTAGGATGGGGGGATGAGAGGCTCCGTCACGGTCCACATGGACGCTCCGCCGGAGCGCATCTGGGACCTGGTGAGCGACGTCACCAAGATCGGGAGGTACAGCCCCGAGACGTTCGAGGCCGAGTGGCTGGACGGCGCCACCGGTCCCGCGGTGGGAGCCCGGTTCCGGGGCCACGTGAAGCGCAACGGAAAGGGCCCGGTCTACTGGACCACGTGCACGGTCATGGCCAGCGAGCCAGGCCGGGAGTTTGCCTTCGGGGTGGGACCGGGCACCAAGCCCATCAACGTCTGGCGCTACCGGCTCGAGCCGACCGGCGCCGGCACCGACGTCACCGAGTCGTACGAGCTCGCCGACACCCCGGTGATGCGTCTCTACTGGATGCTGCTCGGCTGGGCCCGGGGTCGGACCAACCGCGAGGGGATGCGCACCACCCTGGAACGGATCAAAGCCGAGGTCGAATGAGCTGCCCACACCCGGGAAGGGTCGCGTGGTGACCCAGATCACCCAGCTTCTCGCGGCCAACGAGGAGTACTCCGCCTCCCGGGCGTCGGTAGCCGATGCCAACCCGACCCGGCGCCTCGCCGTGGTCACGTGCATGGACGCCCGGATCGACGTCTTCGCCGCGCTGGGCCTGCATCTGGGCGACGCCCACGTCATCAGGAACGCCGGTGGCCGCGTGACCGACGACGTGCTCCGCAGCCTGGCGCTCTCCAGCCATGTGCTCGGGGTCGACGCCGTGGTCGTGATGCAGCACACGAAGTGCGGCCTCGCCGGGGTGACCGACGAGATGCTGCGGCAGCTCACCGGTGCCGATCTGGGGTTCCTGCCGATCGACGACCATGCTGCTGCCTTGCGCAGGGACATCGAGATCCTTGCCGCCACCTCGTACCTCACCCCGCTGAAGGTCATCGCCGGGTTCGTCTTCGACGTCGTGAGCGGAGAGATCGACGACGTCGTGCGCTGGGAACGAACGGCGTAGCGCGGGCTTGCCGCCTCGTCCACCCCTGCCCGACCACCTCGTCCTCCCCTGCCCGACCGCCTCGTCCACCCCTGCCCGACCGCCTGGCTTTCCGGGGTCGGGCGCGCGGCCAGGCGGGGCGTGCGCCACCCCCACTGGCGTGCACGGGCGGCGCGCACCGGAGACACGACACGGGCGGCCCCACCGGGGCCGCCCGTGTCTCCGCCCGTGTGCCTCCAACCGTTACACGGCGGACCCGTAGAACGGGGCGTTGAAGGAGAAGATGCCTCCGTCGGACGCCACCATCCAGTAGCCGCCCTGGGCGGTGTCGCTCACACCACCGACGACCGGCTTGTCCAACGGGATGCCTCCCGTGGAGCCGAAGAACCCGGCCGAGCCGAAGTCGAAGATGCCACCGTCAGAGGCGAACAGGCGATAGCCGTTGCCCTGCAGTGTGGGAGCGATGCCGACGACCGGCTTGTTCAAGGTGGTGCCTCCCATGGAGCCGTCGAAGGGCGCATTGAAGGCGAACACCCCGCCGTCCGAGGCCACGAGCCAGTAGCCACCCGTCGTCGGATCGACGGCCATACCGACGACCGGCTTGTTCAGGGTGATGCTTCCCGTGGAGCCGTAGAAGGCGGCCGAGCCGTAGTCGAACACGCCACCGTCGGAGGCGACAAGGCGGTAGCCGTTGCCGTTCCGAGTCGAGGCGATGCCCACGACCGGCTTGTTCAGGGCGAGGCTCCCGGCGCTGCCGTAGAACGGAGCGTTGAAGGCGAACACCCCGCCGTCCGAGGCCACGAGCCAGTAGCCACCCGTCGTCGGATCGGTGGCAACGCCCACGATCGGCTGGTTCAGGTGGATCCCGGTCATCGAGCCGTAGCAGGTGGCGCCCCCCTTCGTGGCGACGTCGCCGGCCGCGTCGACCTCGACGTAGCCGTTGTCACCGGGGGTCGCAGCCATGCCGACGACACTGCCGGCAGGCAAGCTCGCCATGCAGTCGGTCTTCACCGGCCCAGGCTTGGGCGAGCTCGTGCCCGGAAGCACCTGGAACCACAGGTAGGCGTTGGTGGGGATCTCCGGACCGACTCCGCTGGAGAAGTTGGAGGTCTCCATCGCCTTCACGGCGCTGTAGCTCTTCAACGTCTGGACCTGGTTCAGCGCCGCCTGGGTGGTGACCGGGATCACGATCACGTTCCACCACTCGGGGTTACCCGAGTTGAGGTTGGCCAACAGGTGATCGTGTCCGGGCAGCATGGTGTCGGCCAGCTCTGCCGGTGTCGTGTGGAGCACCGGGTCGAGCACCGAGGACAGCCTCGACAGGTCGATGCTGGTCGGATGGTCGATACACGGGGACGTGGACGGGCACTGCAGGTACGTCGGCGTGAAGCCGATCGGCACCGGGATGTACAGCGGGTCCATGTTCGTGTTGACGTCCGGGCTCGACACCGTCGGGACGGGGCCGGTCACCCCCGGCGGGTTGGTGTTGGCCGTCACTCCGGCCTCACAGCCGCTGGGAGCACCCGAGCTCACCGAGGTGTCGCAGTAGAAGTTCTCGGTGTAGAGGGCGTTCACGTCCTTGCCGTTGTACCAGTCGCTTGTGACGCCCACGTTGGAGCAGTACGGGCCACCTGCGCTGCAGGCCTGCTTCAGGTTGTCGAACGTCGTGGCGCTGGCCGGAGGCGAGGTGGCAGGGAACCCTGCCGCCATGGCCGCGTCGTACTGGGCGGCAGGCACCGTCCCCGGGAGCACCTGGAAGAACAGGAACACGTTGGTCGGGGCTTCGACGACGGTTCCAGCCGACTTGGCGGCGTTGATGGCGCTCACGCTGGTCAGGGTGTTGAACACCGTCGGGCTCGTCGTGGCGACGACCTCGACCGACCACCACTCCGGGTTCCCGTTGTTGCGCGTCCCGACCACGTGATCGTGGTTCGGGAGCCCGACGTTGGTGGCACCGGCGAGTGCCGAGTCCGCGCTGGCGAGCGCGGAGAGGTCGATGGTCGCCGGGTGGTCGATGCACGTGGCGGCCGCCGAGCACTGGGTGGGTGGCGGGTTGGCGAACAGCGGCACCGGGATGTAGAGGGTGTCGGCATGGGTGGTGTTCGCCGGCGGGGACGTGGTCGACGCGTAGCCGGCCTCGCAACCGCTCGTGGAGCCCGGTGTCGGTCCAGCCGACGTCCCGCAGTAGTAGTTCTCCGTGTAGAGCAGGCGGACGTCCTGGCCGTTGTAGTAGCCGTAGGACTCCCCGATCCCGGGACTGGTCGACGTCGGACCACACGTCGGTGAGTCGTTGGCACAGTTGTACTGCAGCGGGCTCACGGTCGTCCCGCTGTTCCCGCTCGGAGGAGCCTGGGGCGTGAGCGCGCCGGCCACTCCTGACGGGATCGACAACAGGCCGATCGCGGCCACCGAGGCGAGCATTCCGGTGAGCACCGCCCCCCTCCGTATCGTTCTCCCTCTTCGTAGACGCATGGGCATCACCTTTCGTGGTCGCGGTTGCCATCGGGCCGCGCCCCGGGCCGACGCGTCGCTGCGGCGCGCCCGAACGGTCCTCTCTACGTTCGGTGCCGATGCCCGATCCGGATCACATCTCGGCTCGGATTCGTGCGAACAGCGGATCCGGGCTGCCTCCCGGTCCCTCCCGGTCCGTCGCCTGGCCGGGCGCTTGCCTCCCGGGAGAATAAGATTTATTCTCCGCTGATGGCTGTGGAGATCGTGGCGCGCACCGAGGTCGCCGACGATCTGCGCGACGATCTGCTCGACGCCGCCGCCCGGGTGGTCGCCCGGCAGGGGTACGACGGGACCAAGCTCCAAGACATCGTGCGCGAGGCCGGGCTCTCGACGGGTGCGGTCTACGGCCGGTTCCGCTCGAAGAGCGAGCTCCTCCGGGAGGCGCTCATGACCCGCTCGATCCCCTCCAGCCGCTCGGTTCCGCCCGAGCACACGAAGGTGGCCGACCTCGTGACCTCGCTGGCGACCCGGACGGACGGCGCGCTCAGCGATGGGGAGGCCCTGCTCCTCGAGACCTTCGTGACCGCCCGGCGCCAGCCCGAGGTCAGCTCGGCGCTCGCCGCCGCCGGCCGCCAGTGGCACCGGGCCGTCGCCCCCTTGGTGGAGGAGGCCAAGCAAGACGGGACCATCGATCCGTCTCTCGATCCGGGTGCCGTGCTCTTCCTCGTCCGGGTCCTCCGGCTCGGGCTGCTCGTCCACCGGGGCTCGGGCCTGCCGTCACCGGATCCCGAGGGGTGGCACGCGCTCATGCAGCGGATCGTCGAGTGCTTCGGCGACCCCCACCCGGAGGACCACCTTGTCGCGGCGGCGTCAGGGGCAGAGCCGGGGCCGGGCGGGGGGGCAGGGGCCGCCGCGTTCGGCCCAGGTGGGACGCGGGACCGCAACGAACCAGAGGGCCACCGCCCCGGCAGCCCGTAGGCCGATCGCCCGCGGCCAAACCCGGGCGATGGACAGCAACGAAACGCAGACGACCACGAGGAACCACGGTGGCACCAGCCACGACAGGAGGGGGACGATGACAACAAGGACGACATCCGCAGCACCCGGGCTCGGGGGAGGGGCCGGCCTCGTGAGCGCCACCATGCGCTCGAACATCAAGCTGGTGGAGGACCAGGCGACCAGGGTGTTGACCTGGGACTACGAGCGGGACCGCACCCAGCTCGTCACCCTGTACAACAAGGCCATGGGGTCCCAGTGGAACAGCGTCACCGATCTCGACTGGTCGATCGACGTCGACCCGGAGCGGCTGGTCCGCGAGATGGGTGACGACGCCGTCCCCCCCATCTACCGGAAGGTGGCCACACTGCCGGGCTCGCCCATCGCCACCTGGACCGAGGCCGAGTTCACCCGCCTCGGGGTGGAGCTGATGAAGGCCCGGCTCAGCCAGTTCATGCACGGCGAGCAAGGGGCGATGATCACGGCGGCCAAGATCGTCGAGACGGTCCCGTGGATCGACGCGAAGTACTACGCCGCCACCCAGACCATGGACGAAGCCCGTCACACCGAGGTCTTCGCCAAGTACCTGGACCTGAAGCTGGGTGACGCCTACCCCATGAGCCCGTTCCTGGAGGAGCAGATCACCTCGCTCATCGAGGACGGTCGGTGGGACATCGCCTACCTGGGCATGCAGATCGTCATCGAAAGCCTGGCCCTGGCGGCGTTCGGCGAGCTCCACCGGACGGTGACCGAGCCGCTGTTGAAGAAGCTGCTCCGCTACGTCATGTCCGACGAGGCGCGCCACGTCGCCTTTGGCATCCTCAGCCTCGGAGAGCTCTACCGGGAGCTGTCCTCCGCCGAGCTGAAGGAGCGCCAGGAGTTCCTGGCCGAGAACACCCTGCGCAACCGGGCACGGTCGACCACGCCGGAGGTCTGGGACCGGCTCGGGGTCCCGGTAGACCAGGTGCTCCCCTACATCGTCGAGGCGGCACAGTCGATGGGCGGCAGCGTGTTCGCCGCCTTCCAGCGGGCGTTCTTCGCCAAGCTGGTGCCCAACGTGTCGAAGCTCGGGCTCCTCGACGCCAACGACGGCTGGCTGCGTGAGAAGTGGGGCAAGGCCGGGTTGCTCGAGTTCGAGTCCGCCGTCGACACGGCCGAGGACTACGACCGCTACGACTCCGTCGCCGCCGACCGAGCCGCGGCCGCAGCGGCTGGCGGCCAGGAGCGGTGAGCTCCACATCGACCGACACGCCGTCCCCCACCGACACGCCGTCCCCGGCTGAGACGTCGGCCACGACCGACGCCAGGCGCCAGGCCGAGCTGGCGGCCACCGGGATGGCCTTGTCGTGGTGGGCACGCACCCAACCCGGCACGCCGGCGATCATCTCTCCGGCAGGCAACCGGAGCTTCGGGGAGCTGAACGCGCACGCCAACCAGGCGGCCCGGGGGCTTCGGGCCCGGGGGCTCGCCGCCGGTGACGCCGTGGCGCTGCTGTGCGGGAACCGGCCGGAGTTCGCCGAGGTGATCGCCGCCAGCCAGCGGGCCGGCTTCCGGCTCACCCCGGTCAACTGGCACCTCACCGTGGACGAGGTCGCCTACATCGTCGCCGACTGCGGTGCGTCGGTCCTCGTCGCCGACGCCGATCACGTCGCCGTCGCCACCGGCGCGGTGGCCGGCCTGGAGAAGCCCCCGATCGTGGTGGTGATCGGCCCGGCTCCACCGGGGGCGGTCAGCTACGACGACCTCCTGGGCGCGGAGTCGCCGGACGACCTGGACGACCCCACGCCGGGGACGGCGATGCTCTACACGTCCGGGACGACCGGACGGCCCAAGGGGGTCAAGCGCCCCCCGGGTGCCACCGACGCCACCACCTCCATCAACCTCTTCGGCTACCGGGAGGGGGGGTCGGACGTCCACCTGTGCACCGGACCCCTCTACCATGCCGCGCCGCTCGCCTTCTCCCTGGCCATCCCCCTGAACTTCGGGGTGGGCGTGGTGCTGATGGAGCGGTGGGACGCCGAGGAGGCACTGGCGCTCATCGACCGCTACCGGGTCACCCACACCCACATGGTGCCCACCATGTTCCACCGGCTCCTCTCCCTCCCCGAGGAC
>JAKADK010000144.1 GCA_021820665.1 Actinomycetes bacterium
CCGGTGCCGGGGCGGGTGCCGGGGCGGGTGCCGGGGCGGGTGCAGCGGCGGCGGCCGGTGCCGGTGCGGCCTCCGCCGCGCCATCACCGATGACAGCCAGGCGGGCACCCACGTCGACGGTGTCTCCCTCGGAGACGAGGATGGCCGTCAGCGTGCCCGAGACAGGCGAGGGGACCTCCGAGTCCACCTTGTCCGTCGACACCTCGAAGAGCGGCTCGTCACGCTCGACCTGGTCGCCGACGGACTTGAGCCATTTGGTGATGGTTCCCTCGGTGACGGTCTCGCCGAGCTGCGGCATCGTGACGTCAGCCAACGTGGAGCCCCCTTCCGGTTAGCGCCAGCACCGTCTCGCCGAACGCTTCCGACAGCGACGGGTGCGGCTGGATGAACTGGGCCACTTCGTCGGGAGTTGCCTCCCAGTTGACCGCCAGGTAGCCGGACCCCAACTGCTCGGTGACCCACGGGCCCACGAGGTGCACCCCGAGGATGCGCCCGGCCGAGCCGTCGGGCCGTCGCTCGGCGACGACCTTCACCAGGCCGTCGGTCTCACCGAGGATGCGCGCCCGGCTGTTGCCACCGAAGGGGTCCTTCTTGACGACGACGTCGTAGCCGGCGGCGCGTGCAGCGGCCTCGGTGAGCCCGGCGAACGCGACCTCGGGGTGGCAGTAGATCGCCCAGGGGACCCGGTCGTAGGCGACCGGCAGGGCTGGCTCGCCGAGCATGGTCTTCACAGCGACGATGGCCTCGGCGAAGCCCACGTGGGCAAGCTGGGGCGTCCCCGCGACGAGGTCGCCCACGGCGAACACGCCCGGTGCCGACGTGCGCATGAGGTCGTCGGCGACGACGAAGCCCCGGTCGTCGACCTCTACCCCGGTGCCCTCGGCGAGCAGTCCCTCGGTGCGAGGCCGCCGGCCGACGGACACCACCACGGCGTCGACGGCCAGCTTCTGGCCACCGTCGTAGGCGACCACCGTGCCCGATCCCGACGGGTCGGGCGTGTGCCCCTCGAGGCGGACACCGGTCTTCACGTCGATGCCGCGCTTGCGGAACGACCTGGCGACCACGGAGACGACGTCCTCGTCGCACCCGCCGAGCAGTGTGGGCAGTGCCTCGAGGATCGTGACGGACGCTCCCAGGTCGGCGAGGAGCGACGCGAACTCGCACCCGATGGCGCCGCCCCCGACGACGGCGACCGACGACGGGAGCTCCTCGAGGTCGAGGAGCTCGTCGGAGGTCAGCACGAGACGCCCGTCGACCTCGAAGCCGGGGATGGTGCGAGGGACCGAGCCGGCGGCCAGCACCACGTTCGTCCCGGCGACCTCGGTCACCGAACCGTCTGACGCCTCGACCCGGACCCGGTGCCCGGGGAGCAGTGTGCCGGTGCCCTCGAGCGTCGTGATCCCCCGCCCCCGCATCAGCCCGGAGAGCCCTTTGTGGAGCTGGTCGACCACCTGCTGCTTGCGCGCCTGGCTGACGGCGAAGTCGACACTCGGGCGATCGGCCTCACCCTCGGGAGCGCTCCACCCGATGCCGAAGCGGGACGAGCCGGACACGACCCGGTGCACCGTCGCCGTCTCGAGGAACTCCTTCGCCGGGACGCACCCTCGGTGCAAGCAGGTGCCGCCGACCTTGTCGCGCTCGACGACCGCCACCCGCAGCCCGGCCGACGCTCCGTAGAGGGCGGTGGCGTACCCGCCGGGCCCCCCGCCGACCACCACGACGTCGAAGTCCGACCCGCCCCCCCCGGGGTCCGCTCCTCGTGGTGCTCCTCCGTCCCCCCCGCCTGTCACCTGCTCCGATGCCGGGTCGGGTGCCGTTCGAACCACCTCCATCGTCTGTCGCCGGCCTGTGGTCGCCGAGCTGTGGCGTCGGCGGCTCTGCCGTCCGAGGCCGGGCCCAGCCTAACGGGACACCTCCGCGCCAGGCACACCGACGCCGGGACCGGTGGGAACGACCGCGGTGGGCTCAGCGCTCCGACGGGAGGCCCCGACGCGAAGTCACAGCTCCGGCGGGACGGGGAGCGGCTTGCGCGCTGCGAAGCCCTCCTCGGCGAAGTGCCACCAGCGCAGGTCCTCCTCGTCGCGCCGCCAGCAGAGCAGGTAGACGACGCCCGCCTCTGTGACGGCGGGGAAGTCGACGAGCCCGGTGTCGGGATCACGCAGCACGATCCCCTTTTGCCGGAGCTCGTCCAGCGCCTCCTCCACCGTTGCCGGCAGGGGCGGGTCGTCAGACGCCCGCCCGTCGGGTGGCTGCTCGATGCGATGCCCGTTCGACCGGGCCGCCGCGACCTGGCGCGCCGAGCGCGCGATGACGTCGAGGACCGCCCGCAGCCGGGGCAGCTCCGCTCGCGCCTCTTCCTCGGTCCAGTGCCGCACGCGAGCAGCGTAGGCGACGGGCCGAGGAGCGGCTCGGACCGCGGAAGACGGCAGGGGCTGCTCGCCCGCAACCATTCAGGTCCTCCTGGAGCTGGGGGTCGCCTCCCGGATTGGTCGCGTGACCAGCGGATTCGCGAAGTGACCGCCGTGTTGGTTGACTGGCGGGGATGTCGGACCCGAACCGTGAAGGCCTGCTGGAAGCCGAGAACGAGGCCCTGCGCGCGGAGAATGCAGTCCTGGTCGGTGAGGTCGAGGCGGTCCGAGCCGAGAACGCCGAGCTGACCCGTCGGGTCGACGAGCTCAGCCGCCGGCTGGAGAGGGGCTCCAAGAACTCCTCGATGCCCCCGTCGTCCGACTCGCCGAAGCACCGGGCGGAGGCGACCACGACCAGAGCGCAGCGGCGGGCTGAGGCGAAGGCGAAGCGCAAGGACGACGTAGAACGTCGGCGGGGCAAGCAGCCCGGTGCCCCAGGGACGAACCTGGCGATGCGGACCGATCCCGACGAGATCGTCGACCACGAGCCGACGCACTGCGGATCTTGTGGCAACGATCTCGCCGATGCGCCCATCGAGGGGATGGAGCGTCGCCAGGTGTTCGATACGCCGGTCCCCGTCGTCTCCTGCACCGAGCACCGGGCGGTGACGAAACGCTGCACGTGCGGGGCGACGACGAAGGGCGCCTTCCCGAGAGAAGCGAAGGCACCGGCCACCTACGGCCCGAACGTGCGGGCGTCGGCCCTCTACCTCCTCATGGGCCAGCACCTCCCGGTCGAGCGCACCGCCCAGGCGATGGCGTCGCTCCTCGGGTGTCCGGTCTCCACCGGCTTTGTCGCCTCCCTCGTCCCCGAGGCGTCCGACGGCCTGGTCGGCTTCCTCGATGGTTTGAAGGAACGCCTTCGGGCGTCGGCCCTCCTCCACGTGGATGAGACCTTCGACCAGGTCGGGGCGGACAAGATGTGGTTCCACGTGGCGACGAACGAGCTCTACACCTTCCTCGTCGCCTCCATGACGAGAGGGAAGTCCGCACCCGACGAGGCCGGTGTGCTCCCCGACTTCACGGGCACGATGGTCCACGACCGCCTGGCGATGTACTTCGGCTACGACAAGGCGACCCATGCCATCTGCCTGGCCCACATCACCCGAGAGCTCGCTGCCGTCGGCATCGGCTTCGATCAGGGCTGGGCCAACGACATGGCCGGGCTGCTCGCAGAGATGAACACCGCCGCCCACGACGCACGCAACAAGGGCAAGCGCCACCTTCCCCGCCGGGTGCTCGCCTCGTTCCTCGCCCGCTACGACGAACTGGCCCAGGCAGGCCTCGCTGCCAACCCGCAACCCACCGGTCGCAAGCGGGACACGATCGAAGCCGCCGGCTACAACCTGGCCGCAGCCCTCGTGAAGCTGAAGCCCGAAGCCACCCGGTTCGCTACCGACCTCGATGTTCCCTTCACCAACAACGCGGCTGAGTCCGCCATCCGCATGACCAAGATCCACGCCAAGGTGAGCGGCTGCTTCCAGAGCTTGACGGGGGCCCAGGGGTTCGCCGCCATCCGTTCCTACCTCGCCACCGCGGCCAAGCACGACATCGGCGCACTCGACGTGCTCGCCCAGCTCTTCGGCGGCGAGGCGTGGATACCACCGCGCACCACCTGAGCGAAGGCGCGTCTCGCGCCATCCGACGGTCAGCATCATCGAACGCGCAACAGCCGGCAGCGCCGCGCCCGTCCGGTCGACAAAGGATCCGGCCTCGATGCTCGACCGGCATGCCCAACCACGCCTGTCATCGAGAGCAACGCCAGGTCAGACGGGGGTCTGAATGGTTGCGGCCGAAGGCTGGGTGGCACCACCACCGTTGCGAGAGCTCCGTGAGCTCATCCGCTATCGGGGCAAGCTGGTCCACATGCGCTCGAACGCGAAGGCACAGGTCCATGCAGTGCTGGCCAAGGAAGGGGTGGTGGTGCCGATGACCGACCTATTCGGGGTCGGAGGGCAGCGCCTGCTCGACGAGGTGGAGCTGGCCAAGGCCTTCCGCGTCCGGGTGGAGAGCCTGCGTGACCTGATCGAGCTCTGCGACCGGGAGAT
>JAKADK010000145.1 GCA_021820665.1 Actinomycetes bacterium
ATGCCATCGTTAGTTTCTCTCGATGCGTCAGCAGTGGTTCACACACGTTCGTCTTCTCGTCGCACACCTGACCCGGTCACGCCGGGCCTTTTCCCGGAACGCTCACCACCCCGGCTCTTGACCGACGGGTGAGTGGCCGGGGGGAGTCTCACCCCCCGGCTCTCTCAGAACCCGGCGTGAACCTCTCGACTCACCGGGCTCCCACAGGCCGACTGGTGGTTGTGCCAAGCAAGGACCAGTGCGCAAAGAGCCCGGGGTCTCGCTGCTTAATTCGTTGCAGCCAGGCCCGAGCCCGCATACGCCGGTCTCGCAGTCGTTTGAATTTCTGCATTGCCCATCGGACGATGTTCTCGTCGATGCGCTTTGCAAGGAAGAGCAACTCGGAGCGATAGAAGACCCCGTAATAGTTGACCCAGCCTCGCACCTGAGGATTGATCTCCTCGGCGAGGCCGGACAGGTCCGTGCCACTGCGACGCTTGAGGTGCCAGTCCCTGATCTGCTTGCCCTTCGCCTTCTTCGCATTGGCACTCATGGCCGGCTGGAAACTACGGAAGTATCCATGCCGACCTTTCGCCATGCGCCCCCGAAAGGTATATCCGAGGAAATCGAAGCTGGTGTGCTCCGACGTCCCCCGGCGATTCGCGTCCTGGCAGTACACGACTTTCGTCTTGTCGGGATGCAGCTCGAGTCCCAAGGGACCGAGCCGCTCAGCGAGATGGGCCCACAGACTTCGGGCCTCTTCCTCGGTGTTGCAGTGGATTACCGCGTCATCCGCGTAGCGTTCGAAGGGACAGCCCGGGTACTCCCGCACCATCCATTTATCGAACGCATAGTGCATGAAGAGGTTAGCGAGTAACGGCGAGATCGGAGAGCCCTGTGGGGTTCCCTTCTCTCGCGCAACCATGGTCCCGTCTGGCATCGACATAGGGGCTTTGAGCCACCGTTCGATGTAGAGCAGGACCCAGCGCTCGTCGGTGTGGTGAGAGACCGCTTTGAGTAACAGATCATGGGGAACGCTGTCGAAAAAGGCCCGGACATCAAGATCTAAAATCCAGTCCTGCTTCCAACAGCGCTTTCGAGTCACCGCCAGTGCGTCGTGGGCACTTCGCCCCGGACGATAGCCATAACTGTCTTGGTGGAAGATCGGCTCAAGCTTTTCTTCCAGCAGCATCGCAGCTGCGGTCTGGGCAATGCGGTCTACCGTATTTGGTACCCCCAAAACCCTCACCCCTAATCCATGGTCCTTCGGTATCTCCACGGCCCGCACCGGCCCGGGGAAGTAGCTCCCCGAACTCATGCGGTTCCACAAGCGATAGAGATTGTTTTTCTCCTCGTCTGCAAACTGCTCGATGCTGACCGTGTCCACGCCCGGCGCTCCATTGTTCGCCTGGACCTTCATCCACGCCTCGTAGACGAGGCGTTTCGAAATGTCAAACGACTTCACCTTCGGTCTTGATCTCTCCATTAGCTCCTACCCTCTCGGGTTGACCTCTGGTCGATCTGGCCTGCCCGACCCCTTCGCTCCAGCTTCATTACAAAGCCTTCATCACTAGTACGAGTCGGTCCGCCCCTGTGCCTCGCATCGGTACTCTGCCCCTTGTGGTTTCGGCCACTTGGGGGTCTCCCTCTTGCCGCCAGGGGGTGCGACTTCCACCCATTTCGACTGACTGGCCGTATCGGAGCACAGGTTCTCCTGTTCCGTGACAGCGCCCGTGACGAGCTCACGCCGCCTCTACACCGGACGCCACCAGGACAACACACAGGTCGCCTCCTGGCTGAGGGCGCACCGCCAAGGTGCACCTTTGTCCCGGGAGTAAGCTGCGCCCCCGGTTTCGGCGTCGTCGTTACCACCTTTCGATGCGTCAAGAGCGGTTCACTCGCATTCGTCTTCTCGTCACTTACCTGACCCGCTGGTAGCAGGCCTTTTCCCGCATCGCTCAAGACCCCGGCTTTTGACCGACGCCCCATGCGGGGGTTTGGGCTCTCCGCCTGTTCGGCGAACCCGGAGGGTCGGTTCCTCCATCACCGTCACAGCACGGTTCATGATTGGTGACCTTCTACATCGCCATCACTCCCCTTTCAGGACACACCAGCTTCCGGTGGTTTGGGCTCTCCGCCTGTTCGGCGAGCCCGAAGGGCCAAACCTTCATCACTGGCACAGCACAGGTTGTGCTGGCGACCTTCTACGTCACCATCACGCTCCTTTCATGGACACACGAGCTGGGAGAACGGAGTGTTCGGCAGCCACAGGCCAGCCGCCCAGCGAGCTATGGGACGGCGTCGAGCCGTCACCGCTCAGGTCGGTACCGACCTGAGCGGGGTCCCCCTCTGCGCAGGCAAAAGAGATGATGGCGTGCGACTTCTTCCATGCCACACCGTTTGTTCCATATCGACACTGTCCTCCTTCGAAGGCTCTGCGTCCTCGTGCTCGTCCACCATGACAGTCGTGTCGTGCGAGTCGCCGGTATGACCGGCAACCCGGCCGGTGGCGGGCTGTGACCGCTCGTCCGCTCATCTGCCGGCTTTGGACGAGTGGAGAACGGCGGACAGCAGACGCCGCAGGGTCTCCCGGTCGGCCGCAGGAAGGGACGCAAGAAGATCATCGTCGTGCTGAGTCGTCGAGGTGACGAGCTTCTTCGCCAGTCGACGGCCACGACTGGTGAGGGCAAGGACCCGCCGGCGGCGGTCCGACGGGTCGACGGCGCGGCTGACGAGCCCGGCCTCGACCAGCGACTCGACCACCGCCACGGCGTTCCTCGGGTCGACACCGATCATCTGAGCGAGCCGCGCAGGTCCTCGTCGGAGCCCGAGCCAAAGACCGTCACCGTCTCGGTCCCCGCCGAGGCCGCATTCCGCGCCTACGTGGAGCGGCCGATGGAGTGGGTCCCTCCCACCCATCGGATGACCATGGACACGGCGTCGATGACGATCGAGCCCCGGGTAGGCGGCCACTTCTACGAGACGGCTGCGGACGGGACCGAGGTGACCCGGGGCATGGTGGTCGAATGGGCTCCTCCGTCACACCTGGCGATGACCTGGCGGGTGGGGACCGGCTGGCAGCCTCTCGCCGATGACGAGCACGCACCTCACGTCGAGGTCGACTTCAAGAGGGCCGGACCCACGACGACGGAGGTGACCGTCGCCTACACGCACCTCGAACGCTGCGACCCCGCCTTCGCCGACCAACTTTTCGCCGTCCTCTCTGCGCCAGGGGCCGGGGAGACGCTCGAACGCTACGCCCGTGTCGCCGAGCAGCCGCCTCCCGAGGAGACCGAGGACGACGCGTGACGACCACAGAGTCCGACCGTGACCCCAACCCCGCCAACCGCGCCGTGATCGCCGAGCTCCGATCCAACGCAGGGCGCGTCGGCGGGTACTTCGCCCACACCCCACTGCTCCTGCTCACCACGACCGGCGCCAGGACCGGCATCCCGAGAACCCGACCGCTCGCCTATCTCCTCGACACCGACCGCTACGTCGTCGTCGCGGCCAACGCCGGCACACCGGAGCACCCTGCCTGGTACCACAACCTGGTCTTCCAGCCCGAGGTCGTCATCGAGGTCGGCAAGACGACGTCGACCGCCACCGCCGTCGTCCTCAGCGGCGCCGAGCGCGACGCCCTGCTCCGACGCTTCGAGAGCACCTATCCGGTAACTGCCAGCTACCAAGCGAAGACCGACCGCAAGATCCCGGTGGTCGCCCTCTGCCCACAGCGGCCGACGGCCCGCTGCCCGGGCACCCCGGGCACATGCCATCTGTGAGCGTGTGGTCGCCATCTGGTGGGCGAGTGTCGCGACCCGAGGCCCGCGGTGCTCCGCCCGCTCCGTACGAACAAGCCGATGGCGTCGTCGTGGTGCAGCGTGCACACCGAGGTGTGCGAGAGCCGTGCCACGTCTTCCACCGTGTGCTCCCCCATGTCCACAACGGTGGTCCGTGACCCGACGTGAGGGTCACGATCTTCTGGCGAGATCTTCTCGTCGGGTGCGAGTGGCGAGCAGACGCACGTCGTCAGCGGTTCACTTGCGCCAGATGCTCGCCGTGGGCGCGCAGTGCGGCCCGCAGCTCGTCGGGAGCGAGGACCTCACAGGGGACCGAGAGCGTGGCGAGGTAGCCGACCATGCCCGCCAGGTGCGGCCCGCCGAGCTCGACGATCGTGGCCGCGTCGCCGTCGGCGCTCAGGACCCCGACGGTGCGTGGCACCACCTTGGCTGCCTCCTCCACCGACAGGGCGAGGCGAACCCGGGCCTTGACGGCATAAGGGGCGAGCCCCATCGCTTCGCTCACCAGGCGAAGCGCATCGGGTGGATCGTCGAGCTCGACGCGGATGCCGCTCAGGGTGACTGCCTCGGCACGGT
>JAKADK010000146.1 GCA_021820665.1 Actinomycetes bacterium
TCGTCTCGCCGACCTCGACGCCAACCTCACCGAGTGGCAGGAGATCTTGGAGCTCGCCGCCACCTTCGCCGCCCGCTGCGGCGACGCCTACCGCAAGGCCACCGACCGCACCCGCAAGCAGTTCAGCGCCGCCGTGTTCACCCGGCTCGCGGCTCGACGTGAGAGACGGGCGGATCTGCCACCGGGAGCACCGCCCGCCCTTCGACGACATCTTCAACGTGCCCGAGTTCGAATACGGGACACGAGAGCGGGCGACGGGAATCGAACCCGCGTTCTCAGCTTGGGAAGCTGATGTTCTGCCTCTGAACTACGCCCGCACGCCGCCCGAGCGAGGACGCAGCGCGACTTCGCGCCCTCTCGACACCGACGTTGTGGATCCACACTATCGTCTTGCGCGCATGGTGCTCTCCGACCACTCCATCCGGGAGGCGCTCGACGCCGGCCGAATCGTCATCGACCCGCTGGGCGAGGGATCGATCCAGCCCTCGTCGGTCGATCTCCACGTCGACCGGTACTTCCGGCTGTTCCGGAACCACACCAGCAGGGTCATCGACGTGCGCGAAGACCAGGAAGACCTGACCGAGCTCGTGGAGATGGGTGAGGACGTCCCGCTCATCCTCCACCCCGGGGAGTTCCTCCTCGGCTCCACCCTCGAGAAGGTCACGTTGCCCGCCGACCTGGTGGCCCGCCTCGAAGGAAAATCCTCGCTCGGCCGGCTCGGCCTGCTCATCCATTCCACAGCCGGGTTCGTCGACGCCGGTTGGGACGGCCACCTGACGCTCGAGCTCTCGAACGTCGCCAACCTGCCCATCACCGTCTACCCGGGGATGAAGATCGGGCAGATCAGCTTCCTGGAGATGACCACTCCGGCAGACCACCCGTACGGTTCAGCCGGCCTCAGGTCGAAATACCAGGGACAGTGGGGCCCGACGCCGAGCCGCTATGCGGACAACTTCCGGTCATGAGCCCGCAGCCCGCCACCTCCAGCGCCAGCGCCGCCGCCGGACCGAGGGCGCCGGGTGACGACCGCACGACCGTCTGGGACACGGCACTGCCAGCCCAGACGAGCACCATCAGCCCACACGGGGACCATCAGCCCAGACGGGCGCCGTTACGCACCGACGTTGCCACCGTTCGTGACGGCCTCGACTCAAGGTCATAGCTTGGCACCGTTCCGGATCTAGCCTGGCACCGGCCCAGCTCCGACCGCCCAGCTCCGACCGCCCAGCAGACTCCGACCGCCTACCCAGCTCGACCGCCTACCCAGGAGGAAGCAGTGCCGCTCAGACTCGCCATCGGCCTCGGTGTGACCGCCATCGCGTTCGCGATCGCCGGCCGTCGCTTCTTCTGGCTGTACCGGTTGATCTCCTCGGGTCAGCCCGCCCCCGACCGGTTCAAGAACGTCGGGCAACGGATCAAGGCGGAGATCGTCGAGGTCGTCGGCCAGAAGAAGCTCTTGCAGTGGACCGTGCCCGGTATCGCCCACGCCATGACCTTCTGGGGCTTCACCGTCCTCATCCTCACGATCATCGAAGCCTACGGCGACCTCTTCCAGAAGAACTTCCACATCCCACTGATCGGGCATCTCGCCGTCATCGGCTTCGTGGAGGACTTCTTCGCCGTCTCGGTCATCCTGGCACTCGTCGTGTTCACGGCGATCCGGGTGAAGAACTCTCCTCAACGCGAGAACCGCCGATCGCGCTTCTTTGGATCACACACCACCGCGGCGTGGATGGTGCTGCTCATGATCGCCCTCGTCATCATCACCCTGCTCGGCTATCGGGCTGCACAGGTCAACACCGGTGACTTCCCCTACGGCTGGTGGGCGTTCGCCTCCCATGGCATTGCCGACCTCCTCCACCCGCTGGGTACCGGCGTGAACAACGTCATCGAGACGGTGCTCCTGCTGGCGAACATTGCCGTCATCACCTCCTTCCTGGTCTTCGTGTCCTACTCGAAGCACCTCCACATCTTCCTCGCCCCGATCAACGTGGCCACGTCGCGGCGGCCTCGGGCGCTCGGCGCCCTGGCGTCCACGCCCGACATGTCGATGGAGAACATTGGCGAGGACGACGAGGTGGTCTTCGGTGCCGGGCGGATCGAGGACTTCAGCTGGAAGCAGCTGCTCGACTTGGCGACATGCACCGAATGTGGTCGATGCCAGTCCCAGTGCCCGGCGTGGAACACGGGAAAGCCTCTCTCCCCCAAGCTGTTGATCATGGGCTTGCGGGACAACCTGTTCGCCGAAGCCGACCGGGTCAGGGCCAGGAACCGCGCCGCCGGAGTCGACGTCCCCACGCTGGTCCCCTCGGTCATCGAGCCGGACGTGTTGTGGTCGTGCACGACATGCGGCGCGTGCGTGGAGCAGTGCCCCGTCGACATCGAGCACATCGACACGATCGTCGACATGCGTCGCTACGAGGTGCTGATGGAGTCGCGCTTCCCCACCGAGGCGGGGTTGATGCTCAGGAACATCGAGAACCAGGGCGACCCGTGGGGGCTCGGGTCGTCGAAACGGACCGACTGGATCGAATCCCTCGACTTCGAGGTTCCGGTGGTGAGCGGGACCATCCCCGACGACGTGGAGTACCTCTACTGGGTCGGGTGTGCCGGGGCGCTGGACGAGCGGGCGCGCAAGGGTGCCCAGGCGACCGCCCGGATGCTCCACCGCGCCGGCGTCCGCTTCGCCATCCTCGGCCCGAAGGAGAGCTGCACCGGCGACCCGGCGCGCCGGCTGGGGAACGAGTACCTCTACCAGGAACAGGCTCGATCGAACATCGAGACGCTGACGAGCGCCGGGGTGAAGAAAGTCGTGGCCTCCTGCCCGCACTGCTTCAACTCGCTCGCCAACGAGTACCCGGCCCTCGGCGGCAACTTCGAGGTGGTCCACCACTCCCAGCTGCTCGAGCATCTCGTCACCGCCGGCAAGCTGACGCCGGGAGGTGGTTATCGCGGCACGGTCACGTACCACGACCCCTGCTACCTGGGTCGCCACAACCGCGTGTTCGACGAGCCCCGGACGGTGATCGATGCCATCCCGGGTGCGACGCAGGTGGAGATGAAGCGCTGCCGGGAGAAGGGGTTCTGCTGTGGCGCCGGCGGGGCTCGCATGTGGCTCGAGGAGAGCATCGGGAAGCGGGTCAACATGGAACGCACGGACGAGGCGCTCGGGACCGGCGCCGACGTCGTGTCCACCGCTTGCCCCTACTGCATGATCATGCTGGACGACGCCGTCCGTGCCAACCAGAAGGAGGAAGAGGTGCGGGTCCTCGACCTCTCGCAGCTCGTGGAGGAGTCGCTGGCGACCCCCGTCGGCTCGACGTCGGGACAGGCCGATCCGGCCGGTTCCGCCTGACGGAGCGCGGGCGGACCTGCCCGACGGAGCGCGGGGCGGTTCCCCTGACGGGGTGGGAAGGACCGGCCCGCCGGACCCGACGGCCGGTGCCACACTTGTCGGCGTGGAGCCAGCGATGCCCGACCCCGTGACCCCGCCACGGGCAATGGCAGCGACAGAGCCGGTGCCCCCGGTTGGAGGGTCGGGAGCGGCGAAGGTTGGCCGAAAGGACACCTCTCCGGTCACCACGCTCCGGGGCGCCGGCGTCGAGGTGGACGGACGTCGGGTCGGTCTCCTCGTGCTCACGGTCATCGGCGCCGCGATCCTCGTCGCCGCACTGGCGACGGCCTTCGCCGGCTACGAGAAGAACAGCCAGGTGCAGGCCTTGCGCACCCACGGGGTCGGAGTGGAGATGACCGTGACCCACTGTCTGGGACTGATGGGTGGCAGCGGGAGCAACCTCGTCGGCTACGACTGCAACGGGACCTACTCCTTCGGTGGTCGCCGCTACCGGGCGTCGATCCCCGGCACCGCCGACCATGCCCCAGGCTCGTCCGTCCGCGGCGTCGTCGACGGGAACGATCCGGCGTTGTTCTCCACCCCGACCGCCCTCGGCGCCGAGCGCGCCTCCCCCCGGGTCTTCGTCCTCCCCGGTGCGTTGCTCGTCGGTGCGTTGCTCATCGGCGGTCTCGTGCTCCTCCAGCGGCGCCGTGGCACGTCGGCACCGGGCGTCCTCCGCCGGGGGCAGGGGTAAAAGTCGGCGGGCTACGGCGGACGCACACGGCGGCGCGTGGGGCGGCGCGTGGGGCGGGCCCCTCCGGCATTGTGGGCGGCGCCCCGGGCGCGCTACCGTCTCGCATGGCGTTTCCCACGCGCCCCCGAGGTCCCGAGCCGACGCTCGCGACCGGCGCCAACCCCCGATCCCTCCTCCCTCCTCGCTCCTCGGATGCCGGTGGGCGGGTGGGTGGAGAGCCGTCCGCTGGTGCGGAGACCTCCACCACGCGTGGCGGCAT
>JAKADK010000007.1 GCA_021820665.1 Actinomycetes bacterium
GGCTGCCTCGGGCCGTCCGTGCACTCGGTGGTGGCGTCCGGACCGGGACGTCGAGGTCGCCTGAGAGCCGACGCCGGGCACACCGATCGGGTCGGCCCAGCCGGTACCAGGTCCGGACGTCGAGTCGGCGAAGGCCGCCGCCGGGTCCGGACCGGCGGCCGCCGGTCCTGGCGGTGCCAGCGTGGAGGCCCCGCGCCCGGGCAGCGCTGCGGTCCCGTAGGCCTCGCCGGCCGCCGCTGTCCGGCCATCCCCGCCCCGCAGCGCCGCCCGGTCCTGGAGATCGTCGAGGAGTTGGCCGAGTCCCACCGTCCGCACCGGCGGCGGAGGCGCCGGGATGGGAGGCGGTAGCCGCGTGTCGGTCCCGGTGGTGTACGCCGACTCCGCCGTACCGGTCGAGAAGGCCGTTCCCGCCGAGAAGAAGCTCCCGCCGTCTCCGTCCTGGCCCCGTGTCGACCAGGCGCGCGCCGTGGCCGAAGCGAGAGGTGACGGCACCGGCACCTCGTCCGACCAGAGCGGACCGGCTGGACCCGCGCCGGGGCCGGCTGATCCGCTGGCCGCCGCGGCTTGGGCCTCACGCTTCTTGTGCAACTGCTTTCGGGTCAGAGCGAACTCCATCACGCACCTCCTCGCGGGGCAGGCGGAACCGGCGGCAGGGCGTCGGTCGGCTCCCCGTCCGACCAGGGCGGCTGCCCTCCGTCACCGGACAAGGGCTCGAGCAACGGCAGCAGTGGTGGTGGTGGCGGCGGAGGCGGGGTCTGGCGCTCGAACCCGGCGGGCGGTGGTGGCGGAGGCGGGGTCTGGCGCTCGAACCCGGCGGGCGGTGGTGGCGGAGGCGGCACCGACGACCGGCTCCGCGTGAACCCGGGAGGAGGGGACGGGGGCGCCGGGACGAAGGGACCGGCGGCAGGAGCCCCACCGGTGAACCCCGGGGGGGGCGACGGTGGCGACGGGACGAAGGGGACGCCGGGGACGCCGGGAGTGCCCGGGTGCCCGGCGCCCACGCCGACCATCTCGGCTCCGACCATCGCCGTCTCGCGCTCGGGTGGAGCGGGCGGAGTTGGCGTGCGTCCTTCCATCGGGACCGACGCCGGCCGGACAGCGCTCGGGTCGCCCGAGCGCCGGGCGCCCACGTCGTCCGTTCCCAGATAGGCGGCGACCACGACGGGGTCGTTCAGCACCTCGGCCGTCTCCCCTTCGGCGATGATCTCACCGACGTGCATGCACAAGAGGCGGTCGGCGATCGAGGACACCAAGGGAACGTCGTGCTCGATGACGACGAAGGCGGCACCGGTCTGCTCGCGGAGCCCGAGGAGCAACTCGCCCAGCGCCTCGCTCTCCCGCTGGGCGATCCCGGCCGTCGGTTCGTCGAGGAGGAGAACCGAGGGCTCGTGGGCCACGGCGCACGCCAGCTCGACCACGCGCCGGGTCCCCGTCGAGAGCTCGGACACGAAGCGGTCACGGAATCGCCCGAGGCCCATCTCCATGACGAGCTCGTCGACCCGCGCTCGGATCGACGCCTCCGAATGGGCCGTGGCCGCCAGGCCGAGTGCGTCGGCGAGCGGGTCGCGGACCGGGATCGACCGCTCCATCGCCACTGCGAGTGCGTCTTCCACCGAGAGCGACGGGAAGAGCCGGACGTTCTGGAAGACCCGCCCGAGGCCCAGCCCGGCCCGCTCCGCCGGGGAGAGGCCGGTGATGTCCCGGCCGGCCAGCATGACCGACCCGGTGTCCGGGGCGGTGAAGCCGGAGCAGACGTCGAACAGGGTTGTCTTTCCTGCGCCGTTGGCGCCGATCACGCCGAGGATCTCCCCGGGGGCGACCTGGAGGCTGACATTGCGGAGGGCACTGACCCCGCCGAACTGCTTCGAGAGCCCCGCGGCAGCGAAGGCCGGGGTGCTCCCCCCGACGCCCCCGCCGACCGGTGCCGCCTGTTCCTGGCCGGGTACGTAGCGCTTCCGTGCCCGTTTTGCCGCGTGCAGGAAGACGGAACGGAGCAGCTTGGGCTGCTGGGACAGGTCGGGGGTGGGGCCGGAGAAGCGGACACGACCGCGCTCGATGAAGATGGCGCGGCTCGAGATGGCGGTGGCCACGTTCACCGACTGCTCGACGATCACCACGGTCACGCCGCTCGCCGCCAGTGCCCGGAGGACGTCCAACAGCTGGGAGACCACGGTCGGCGAAAGACCGAGCGACAGCTCGTCGATCAAGAGGACCTTGGGCCGGCACAGGAGCGCCTGGGCCAGCGCCAGCATCTGCTGCTCGCCACCGGAAAGGAGGTCACCGCGCTGGCCGAGGCGATCGCGGAGGACGGGGAACATCGTCAGTACCCGTTCGGTGGCTGCCGCCGCGAACTCCGGGTCCTTCTGATGGCGCCTGGCCGTCCACGTCGCCATCCGCAGGTTCTCCGCCACCGTGAGGGAGGGGAAGATCCCGCGCCCGCCGAGCACGGTCACCAGGCCGGCGCGGACCCGGTCCGAGGCATCCAGCCGGGCCAGGTCGTCTCCGATGAAAGACAGGTGGCCCTTCGACGGCTCCAGCAGGCCGGCAATCGCCCGAAGGACCGTGGTCTTGCCGGCACCGTTGGTGCCGAGCAGAGCCACGATCTCGCTCTGGGCCACGCCCATCGAGACGTCGAAGAGCACCTTGGAGCGGGCCGTGTACCCCGCCTCGACCTGGGTCAGGGTGAACAGCGGGCGCTGGCGCCCGGCGGGGCCGGCGTCGGGGGACACGAGCTCGGCGTTGGCACCACCCTGGCTCTCGAGCTCCTCGAGCGCACCCAGGCGGAGGGCGGCGTCGTGCGCCAGCGGGTTCACGCCGGTGCCGACGACCTCACCGGGGCCGTCGGGGCCGGCCGTCCCCGGCGAGCCGATCGAGGAACGGGGCTCACCGGCGTACGTCGGTGCCAGCTCGTGGCCACCGCGCCGTTCGAGTACGGCGAGCAGCGCGTCCCGGGCGCGGAACACCAGGCCACCAAGACCCTCGGGAAGGATCAGGAGCAGGATCAGCAACCCGGCGCCGGTGGCCAGGAGCTGGAGGCTCTCGGGGAGGAAGTACGAGACCATCTGCACGTAGACGGCGCCGATGACCGCACCGGTGATGGACCCGAGCCCGCCGATCACCACCATGACGAACACCGTGATGGAGAGGTCCGGTGAGAGCCCACCGGACTTGATCCCTCCGATGCTCACCTCGAAGAGGCTCCCGGCCACGCCGGCCATGGCACCCGAGATCACGAAGGCCAGAAGCTTCGTCTTGAGCGGGCTGACGCCGTAGGCCGCAGCGTTCTGGGCGTTGTCTCGGACGGCGACGATCGACCGGCCCGTCCGGGAGCGGCGCAGGTTGTGGGCCACCACGATGGCGAGCACGAGGACGACCAGGCAGACCTCGTAGAAGGATGACTGGGTCCCGAGGCTGATGCGTCCCAAGATGACCGGTGCGGGCACCTGGTTGGGGTTGAGCCAGGGAACGAACTGGGACGACAGCAGGTACGACGAGACGGGCACGGCGAAGGCCAGCGTCGCCACCGCCAGGTAGAGACCCGGGATCCGGAGCGCGGGGAGGCCGATGACCACGGCGACGACCGCTCCCACCGCGGCTGATGCCACGATGGCCAGGAGGAAGTCCACGTGCTGGCTCACCATGAGGGCGCCGGACGTGGCCGCCCCGACGCCGACGAACGCGAACTGCCCGAGGCTGATCTGCCCCGCCCACCCGGTCAGCACCACGATCGACACGCCGACGATGGCGTAGATCGCCACGTCGGCCATGAGCAGCTGCTTCGAGTCGGGAAGGGCCAGGGGAACCAGCACGGCGGCGGCAAGGACGGCGGCGAGGAGCACGACCCGGCCGACCACGACCTCGCGCAGCCTGGCCAGATGATGGGGGATGCCCGCCACCTCCCGCACCGCCACGTAGGTGCCGAGCTCGCCGAGCTCGCCCGATCCCCGCGATCTCCTCGACCGCACGATGAGCAGTCCCACGATGATGACGAGGAACTGAGCGATGTCCTGGTAGCTGGTCTGCAACCAGATCGAGAACACTGCCTCGTTCACGATCCCGAGCACGAGGGACCACAACACGGTGGCGGGCAGTGACTCCATGCCGGCCAGCACGGCAGCGGCGAGCGGGAGGAGCAGGGTCGACGCGCTCGTCAGGCTCCCTGCCGTGAACCCGCCGATGGCGCTGGGGGCCGAGAGGATGGCACCCACACCGGAGAGCCCAGCCGCCACCATCCACGTGATGCGGCTGAGGTTCCTGGTCGGGATCCCGAGGAGCACCGCCCGCTCGTTCGAGTCGGACGCACCCCTGATCGCCACCCCGTAGTCCGTCTTGACGAAGAACCAGTACAGCCCGAGAAGGGCGATGGGCACGACCACGATGGCCACGACGTCGTCGCCGGTGAAGATGAACGGGCTGAGGAAGAAGTGGAACGTGAACGGGGTGGTCAGATTGGTCGAACCCTTGCCCAGGGGGAAGAGGTTGGGCAGGCCGAGCTCGGCCGCGCCGAGCAGCTGGTAGACCCCGATCGTCGCCACGGTGAGGATGAGCCGCGGGGCCTTCACGAACCGCTGGATCACCACCGAGTCGATCACGAAGCCGGTCGCCACGGCCACCGCCAGTCCGATGGGAACGGCGATCCAGTAGGACAATCCCTCTCCGGAGATCATGAGCACGCTGACGGTGGCGGCGAGCCCACCGATGACCTGCTGGGAGAAGTTGATGATCCGTGCCGAGCGGTAGACGAGGACGAGGCCCATGGCGACGAGGGACGACAGGCCGCCGACCACCACCCCCTTCAACAGGACACCGAGGCCCAACGGGTGCAGGGCGTCGACGACGACGTACAGCGCCACGAACGCGGCGGCGATGGCCACGTTGCTCGTGATCTTGGAGCGGCGGGCCCGGATCATGACGCGCTCCGCACGGCGCCGGCGGTGGCCGTCTTCGTCCCCGGAGCGGTGGTGGTCGGCAACGAGCACTTCAGCTGGGTCTCACTGGGGATGCTGGTGATGGTCGGGGCGAACGTGAAGGTCTGTCCGTTGTCGCACACCTCGTACGTGCCCAACTTCCCGTCCTGGGGATCGACCGCGCTGTTGGTCCACTTCAGGATCTGGAAGTCGGAGGCAGGGTCGTACGGTCCCGCCGAGCCGTTCCAGCCGCCGAAGATGCCGCCGGGAGTCGATTTGGGGATGTCGCGCATGGCGGCCTCCAGGTTCCGAGGGGTGAGATTGGGACCGGCCAGCTGGAGGCCGTCGAAGAACTGCATCAGCGACTCGTAGATGAACACGTACCCGGGGTTCAGCTGGGCGCTGGGGTCGGTGTTCCCCAACCGGTAGGCCTGCAGCGCTTCGTTGGCGACCTGAGCCGTGGGTGCCTTCCCGATGGTGAGGATCTGGTCGCGCTGAGCGGCCGGCAGGAGCCGGGTGTAGGCGGGGGTAGAGAGGGAGTTGGCGGCGAAGTACGACTGGAGGAACCACTCCGGGTGGTAGTTGGCCTGCTGGGCCGCCTTCATGTAGTACTGCGGGGTCACCGGGTCGCAGCTGGAGCAGATGATGGTGGTCACCCCCGCTTTCTTCATGGCGGCGATGGCGTTGGCGGCCTCGTTGGGCAACTCCGAGAGGTTGAACGTGATGTCCGCCGTTGCCGCCGGCGTCACCCCGTAGTGTGCGAGCGAGGCGGCGATCGACTGCTCGCAGTCGTACGAGGTGGGCACGTTCTGGTAGAAGATGCCGACCTTCTCCGGCTTGCCCTTGAGGGAACCTCCGGCGAACTCCGTCGGCAGGCCACCGAGCTGCCTGCCGAGGATGGCGCCGATGGCCTGGGCCTGCTGTGAACAGTTGGGACCCGGGCTGTACTGGTACGGAGCGCCGGCCGCGTACCACTGGCGGTTCTGGACGTAGAGCCCGAAGGCCACGACCTTGTTCGCCGCCAGGTCATCGGTGTAGACGACGCTCGAGTCGACGAGCGACATGTCGGCGAACGCGTGGAGGGAGGTGGCGACGTTGACAGCGTCCGCCTCGGCCTGGGGAGCGCCGGCCCCGGTGTCCTCGGCGATGAAGTTCCCCTCCCCGGCGAAGGGCTTCAGGACGACGTGGCGCCCATAGAGCTCGTAGTACTTGTTGAAGAAGTTGATGTACGCCTGCATCGTCGTGATGGCATCGGCGTTGGTGCCCACGACCGACTCAGGGACGATGGTGTAGAGGGCGGCGAGGATGTCGGTCGCCGCCTTGCGGTAGGCGAGGTTGATGGTGGTGGCCGTCACCCCCGGCGACGTTGCCCCGCCGTTGTTGCCGTGCCATGCCGGCTCACAGGGAGGGGCATAGTGCGAGAACGGGACCTGGCGCACGCCGGGTCCACAGGTGACACCGGCGACGGTCACCCCCTTCCCGTAGGCGGGGTTCATCTTCGTCTGGCCAGGAAGGTAGGTGATCCCCGTACCCGACGCGGACGTCTCGACGGGCTGGGCTTTGGGGAGGTAGGCCAGCACGGCGGCGAGGACGGCGAGCACCAGCACGGCGACGATGGCGCGCCGGGATCTCGGTCCACCCGTGGTGCGGTGGGCAGATCCCCTCGGCGCTGCCTCTGACCATTGCGTTGTGACCACGGCTCCCCCTTCGAGTGGCCGCACCCTGCGACCACCGGAGTCCCGTCGGGGCCCGCTGGCCCCGACCCCTGCGCTTCCCGGCACCTGCCCTGGCTGCCGCTCCTGCGTACCCTTCCCGACAGCTCTCCTACGCGCCCTTCCCGACAGCTCTCCTACGTCGCGCGTCGCTCGTGCCGTACCTATCGGCAGAACCCACCAAAAACACAACACACCTTTTGTGTCGACGGGGGTTCTTTCGGCAAAAGAGCCCGGAAACCTAACCGCTCGGTGTCGACCGCCAGTGCCCGAGGCGGTCATTGTGGCGTCCACCAGGGAGTATGGCTGGATCCCGGGCTCGTCACGTCGAGGTGGACTGGCATCGCTGCGACCGGCACGAGATGATTCGGCCCGATGCCGCCCACGATGCCGCTCCCGCTGTCAGGCCCCGTCACACCCCTTCCGCTCCTCCCACTGCCCGTGCTGCCGGGCTGCCGATGACAGGCCGATGACAGGAGGAACCGCCGGTCCGGCGCCAGCCGACGACCGAACCCCGGTGATCGTCGCATCGGGCCAATGCCTGGAACGCGACGAGCTGGTGACCCCGATCGGTCTCATGACCCGGGCGAGCGAGGAGGCGCTCTCTGCCGCACCACGGCTCCGTGCGCACGTGCAGCAGGTCTCGGTGGTGGGGATCATGTCGGCCACCGGACCCGCCCCGGCCAGCGAGCTCGCCACCCGTCTGGGCATCGCGCCGGCACGTCGCGAGGTGACCACCATCGGGGGGAACTCGCCGCAGTGGCTGGTGGGCAGGGCGGCGCAGGCGATCGCGGCCGGCGACCTCGACGTGGCGCTGATCGCCGGGGTGGAGACGATCAGATCGCAACGAGCACGCCGCCGGGCAGGTGCGCCCCTTCCCGACGACGCCGATCTCCCCCCCGATCCCGTGGTCGGCGACGCCACCCCGGGGGTGACCGCCGCCGAGGCGGCTATCGGGCTGCTCCTCCCGGTCCATGTCTACCCGCTCTTCGAGAACACCCTGGCCGCCCGGGCCGGACGGGACCTGGACGGGCAGCGGCGCGTCATCGGCCGGGTGTTCGCCCCGTTCACCGAGGTCGCAGCCACCCATCCGGCCGCCTGGTTCCCGATCCGGCGCACCCCCGAGGAGATCGCCAATCCGTCGTCGGGGAACCGGGTGGTGGCCGAGCCCTACACGAAGCTGATGAGCGCCTTCCTGGGGTCGGACCAGGCCGCCGCTCTCCTCGTCTGCTCGCTGGCGGCCGCACGCCGGGCCGGAGTCGCCGACCGGGCCGTTTTCGTCTGGGCCGCCACCGAGACGACCGAGGTCTGGGCGCCGACGGCGCGACCCGACCCCGGTCGGTCGCCGGCCATCGCGGCGGCCGGACGAGCCCTGTTCGACGCCGCCTCGCAGACAGCCGGGACGGCGGTCACGGTCGACGACGTGGAGCTGGTCGACCTCTACTCCTGCTTCCCCTCCGCCGTGGAGCTGGCGGCGGCGGCCCTGGGTCTCTCCCTGGACGACAGCCGGCACCTCACCGTCACCGGGGGCCTCCCCTACTTCGGGGGACCCGGGAACAACTACGCGACGCACGGGATCGCCACGCTCACCGACCGGCTCCGCGGCGCCGGTCGGCACCACCCCACCCGCCCGGTCCTCGGGCTGGCCACCGGGCTGGGATGGTTCGCCACCAAGCACGCCCTCGGCCTCTACGGCACGGTGCCGCCCCCGAAGGGGTTCGTCCACGGGGACACCGTCGAGGACCAACGCGTCATCGACACCTCGGCGGTCCCCGTCGTGCCCGAACTACCCCGGCCGGCCACAGCCACCGTGGTCACCGCCACGGTCGTGCGCGACCGCGAGGGCATCCCCACCGCCGCACCGCTCATCGCCCGGCTGGCGGACGGCGCCCAGATGGCGGCGTCCCCGGCCGACGACGTCACCCTCACGGAGATGGGGGCTCGGGACGTACCCTCGCTCGTGGGATCCCCAGTGAGGATCGAGGCCGGCCCGGCGCGCTACCGTCTGGTCGACCACTGACGGTCGGCCGCAGGGTGCGCAGACACGCACCCACGGGCCGTCGAGGAAGGGACGCACCATGCCAGAGCTGCTGCGGGAGAGACGGGGCCACGTCGAGATCCTGACCATCAACCGGCCCGAGGCGCGCAACGCGATCAACGGAGCCGTGTCGAGGGCCCTCGCCGCCGCGTTCGACGAGTTGGAGGTCGACGACGAGTGCTGGGTGGTGATCGTCACCGGCAGTGGGGACAAGGCCTTCAGCGCCGGGATGGACCTCAAGGCCTTCGCGTCGGGCGAGGGCGCCGACATCATGGGTGCGAGCGGAGGCTTTGCCGGCATCGCCCAGCGGGACTTCCCCAAACCGATCATCGCCGCCGTGAACGGCTCGGCTCTGGCCGGCGGATGCGAGATCATGCTCGCCTGTGACCTCGTCGTCGCAGTGGACACCGCCCTGTTCGGGATCCCCGAGGTGAAGCGCGGCCTCATCGCCGGGGGCGGGGCGCTCATCCGGCTCCCCAAGCGCATCCCTCCGACCATCGCGCTGGAGCTGGCCCTCACCGGTGAGCCCGTCGACGCCAACCGCGCGCTCGGCCTCGGGCTGGTCAACCGGGTGGTGCCGCCGGAACGCCTGCTCGACGAGGCCATGGCTCTGGCCGAGACGATCGCCGAGAACGCCCCGCTGGCAGTGCGGGCGTCGAAACGGGTCATGAAGCTGGCGGGGGAGGTTCCCGACGCGCAGGGATGGGAGATCAACAACGCCGCCATCCCCGAGGTCTTCGGGTCCGCCGACGCCATGGAGGGTCCCGTCGCCTTCGCCGAGAAGCGGAAGCCCAATTGGTCGGGACGCTGACCCGGCATCCTTCGAGAGCACCGGCTCCGAAGACAGGAGCGACGCCCCCAGGGACTACCCTGGGAGGAGGACGTCGACAAAGGAGACGGTAATGGTGTTCGGCATGCCAGCAGATATCTTCGGAGTGGACGGCGTCATCGTTCTCGTGGTCGTGGTCGTCGTGTTGTTCGGTGGCACCCAGATCCCGAAGCTGGCCCGCTCCCTCGGCTCGGCCCAGAAGGAGTTCAAGAAGGGGCTCGAAGAGGGGGCGAAGGACGGCCCGGCGGCGAGCGGCGGCACGGCGACGAAGCCGTCGGACAGCTCGACCGACTGACCCCGGTGATCGCCGGGGCCGGGGGCTCCGGCGGGGAGGATGGCGGTGCCGGGAAGAGCGGTGGCGCGGGCAGCAGCGTGAGCGGAGGTCGGGGGAGACCATCGCCCCGGGGCCGGCTGCATTTCTGGGTGATCCAGGTCACGGAGCTGGCCGTGGCCGTCGCGCTGGTCGACCTGTCCCTCCACGTCACCAGGGCTGCAGTCCTACTCGGTGCCGCCGCCATCCTGGCCGCCATCAGCCTGACGGCCAAGGGCCCCCTCGGCATCGTCAGGCTCGTCGGCCGTCCAGCCCACCGGGCGCTGGCCGTGGTGGTGGCGGCCGGGATGGCACTCGCGCCCCTTGTCCCCGTCCTGCGGCCGAGCGTCGCCGGGATTGCCATCCTCGAGCTCGGAGCCATCGGTCTGGTGCGGGTGGCCACGCTGGTCCGGGTCGCACCCGGGGCACCGCTCCCCACCGAGCCCGAACCGTCCGGGCGAAGGGCTGGTCGCCGAGATCGTCCCGGGGCGTTACCGGGCCCGCACGATGGGGGCGGCCCGACTCCGGCGGACCGGGCCGCGCGGTGGGCCGGCCGGGCGGCGTCGCAGACCAGCGCGGCCGTGAACCGGGCGGCGGACGCGCGCGGTCCGGCGGCCAAGGCGCACGTCCTGCGAGCGGCCCGCACCAGCGGACGCGTGACCGGGCGGCTCGCGGCACGACGTCGTCGATCCGCCGGTGGTCCGGGGCACTGAACGGGCTGCCCCGATCGTGGCGGCGTGTCTGGGTGACCACCCCCGAGAACCCCCGAGAACCCCCGGGGGCCCCCGGGAGACGGTCCCATCGGCTTCCCGGAGCACCCATCGGACCAGGGACTTTCCCCGGCCTCGCCGGGGGCGGTCCTGGCGCGCGCCCTCAACTTCTAATTCCGCCAGCGGCCCCGCTAGTGTCATCGCCGTGACCGCCTTCACGACCGGATCGTCAGACCCGTTGCCGGCCAGCCGCCCCTGGGCGCGACGCCTCCAAGGCCCCGCCGCCCGCCAGCGGTACACCGCTTCCCCGACGGCCACGCCCGGAGCGCACGCTGCCCCCGAGGTGTCCATCACACCGGTGGCGAAGCGGTCCCGGTGGACTGCCCTCGCCGTCGCCATCGGCGCCCCGCTCGTCCTTGCCGGGTGCAACGCCCCCAGCTACTTCGCCAGCTCGGGGGCGACCACCCAGGGTCACGACACGTTCAAGCTCTGGTCGGGCATGATGACCACTGGTCTCATCATCGGCGGCATCGTCGTCCTCCTGATCCTGTGGGCCGCCTTCCGCTACCGGCGGAAGTCCGACGCGATGCCCCGCCAGTTCCACGAGCACCTGGGTATCGAGCTCGTGTACACGGTCGTGCCCATCATCATCGTGATCGTCCTGTTCGTCTTCACCGTCCTCACCGAGAACGAGGTGGACGCCACCGTGCCCCTGGCGGCCACCACCACGGCCAGCGGCCGGCCGGTCGTCGACATCACCGTCACCGCCTTCCAGTGGGGGTGGCGCTTCGACTACCCGCATCTCGACGTCGGGGTGGTGGGCGAGCTGAAGAACGGTCCTGACCACCACGGGCCCCAGATGGTGGTGCCGGTGGGAGAGACCGTGCAGATCACCCTGCTCTCCGCCGACGTGGTCCACGGGTTCTACGTCCGGGACTTCAACTTCAGCCGCTACGCGCTGCCGGGGGTCACCAACATCTTCGACCTGCACGTGAAGCACGCCGGCACCTATCTCGGCCAGTGCACCCAGTTCTGCGGCCTCTACCACTCCGAGATGTTCTTCTCGGTGAAGGCCGTGAGCCCAGCCGCCTTCCGGAGCTGGGCGGCCGCCGAGGTCCGTGACGGCCATGTCCTGGGGCCGAGCGGGAACCCGGCGACCAACATCCCGCCGAAGTCCTCCCCGCTCCAGCCTTCCACCAACGCCACGCCGTGACCGTGCCGTCCACCGTTCCCGCCCGCCCGCCGACGTCCCCCAAGGTGGTCCCATGACGACACTCGTCGAACGCCCCGACCTCGTCTCCCCGGACGGTCCTCGCCGTCCCGGCGAGCCGGTGGAGATCGGGCAGCACCCCGCTCACCACGAGGGCCCGACCGGCCTGCTCAAATGGCTCACCAGTACCGATCACAAGGTGATCGGCCTCAGCTACATGATCACGTCCCTGGTGCTGTTCTTCATTGCCGGGATCATGGCCCTCGTCATCCGCAGCCAGCTCATGGACCCTCACGGCACCCTGGTCTCCTTCCAGACCTACAACGAGCTGTTCACGATGCACGGCAGCATCATGATGTACCTGTTCGCCGGGCCCTTCGCCTTCGGCGGGCTGGCCAACTACGTCGTACCGCTCCAGGTCGGCGCCCCGGACATGGCGTTCCCCCGCCTGAACGCCCTGTCGTACTGGCTCTACCTGAGCGGCTCGATCACCATGCTCCTCGGGTTCTTCGTGGCCGGCGGGGCGGCCGACTTCGGGTGGGTCGCCTACGCTCCCCTGTCCGAAGCGGTCAACTCCCCGGGGGCCGGAGCCGACCTGTGGATCGTGGCCCTGGCCCTGACCGGCTTCTCGGCCATCTTCACCGGGGTGAACCTGGTGGCCACCATCTTCTACCTGCGTGCCCCGGGCATGACCATGTTCCGGATGCCCATCTTCACGTGGAACATGCTGGTCACGGCCATCCTCATCCTGATCGCCTTCCCGGTCCTGTTCGCCGCCCTCCTCTTGTTGTTCTGTGACCGGCACTTCGGCACCCACATCTTCACGGTCCAAGGCGGCGGCGTCCCGGTGCTGTGGCAGAACCTCTTCTGGTTCTTCGGCCATCCGGAGGTCTACATCCTGGCCTTGCCTTTCTTCGGGATCGTCACCGACGTGATCCCCGTGTTCTCCCGCAAGCCGGTCTTCGGGTACCGCGGCATGGTCTTCGCCACCATGACGATCGCCGCCCTGTCCACCGGGGTGTGGGCCCACCACATGTTCACGACCGGCGTCGTCCTCCTGCCGTTCTTCTCGGCCATGTCCTACGCCATTGCCGTGCCCACCGGGATCAAGTTCTTCAACTGGATCGGCACCATGTGGCGCGGGCAGATCACCTACCGGACGCCGATGCTGTTCTCGGTGGGCTTCCTCCTGTGCTTCATCTTCGGCGGGGTGACCGGCGTGCTGCTTGCCTCTCCGCCGATCGACTTCATGGTCCACGACACGTACTTCGTGGTGGCCCACTTCCACCAGGTCCTGGTGGCCACGGCCGTGTTCGCCGGGTTCGCCGGGTTCTACTTCTGGTACCCGAAGATGTTCGGGCGGATGCTCAGGGAGGGGCTGGGCAAGCTCCACTTCTGGTTCTTGTTCATTGGCTTCTGGGTGACCTACACACCCCAGTACGTGCTCGGGTTGTGGGGAATGCCGCGCCGGGTGGCCAGCTACCCGGTCGACGCCGGATGGACCACGCTCAACATCGTGTCGTCCATCGGAGCATTCATCCTCGGCTTCTCCTTCCTCTTCTTCCTCATCAACGTGTTCGTCTCCTGGCGCAAGCCGGTCCCGGCGGGATCGAACCCGTGGGACGGCCACGGCCTGGAGTGGTTCACCACCTCACCGCCACCCCACCACAACTACACTCACCTGCCTCCGATCCGCTCGGAGCGGCCCACCTGGGACTACAACCACCCCGAGCACCGGACGTTGCTCACCCACAAGGGGCCCACGGGGCCGGGTGGTGGTGCCGGTAGCCCCGGAGGGGGGGCACCGACCGAGCCCGATCCGGTCGGAGCACGCTGATGCGGATCGAAGCCAGGCTCCTCATCGTCATCGGCGTCTTCTTCGCCATCATCGGGGTCATCTACTGGTACACCAGCTACGAGGACTCGGGTACGGTCATGCTGGCTGCCGCCGCCATCCTCGGCCTGCTGCCCGGCGGCTACTACCTGTGGTGGTCGAACCGTATGCGGCCCCGCCCTTCCGACGACCCGGAGGCTTCCATCGGCGAGGGGTCGGGCACCATCGGCACGTTCCCCGGGTCGAGCATCTGGCCGTTCGTCATGGGGATGGGGGCGTTCTTCGTCGGTCTCAGCTTCGTGTTCGGCATCTGGTTCGTGCCGGTGGCGGCGGGGCTCCTCGTCAGCGCGGCGATCGGGGCCACGGTGGAGAGCCGGCGGGGCGGGATGGTCTGACCGGCGGGTGGAGGAGCCGGTCCGCCTGGAGGGCATTGGTGTCGCGTTGTTGCCGCGTGGGTGACCATGCGGCCGGTAAGGTGACGCCCGCATGGTCGAGACCCACGCCAGCCCAGGCCCCGCCGGTCCACCGCTCGACCGACCGCCGCCGACACGCCACGACGTCGTCGAGGGCCTGGCCCGCCTGACGGGGAACGCATCGGCACCGGATGCCCGACGGCGCGACCGGACGGCGGGCCGCTCGTGGCTGGCGACCGGGATCGTCGTGGCCGTGTACCTGGCGCTGGCAGTCGCCGTCTACTGGAACGTGTGGACCACGCACCCGGCCACGATCACCGAACCGGGCGGCGACCAGTACGCCACCATCTGGTTCCTGGAGTGGGTCCCCTTCGCCGTCCGCCATGGGTTCAACCCGCTGTTCACCAACTTCGCCAACTACCCGTTCGGCGTGAACCTCCTCACCAACACCAGCGTGTTGTTGCTGGGGGCGCTGGCGGCGCCCGTCACCCTCGTCTTCGGACCCGTCGCGTCGTTCAACCTGCTCCTCACGCTCTCCCTCGCCGGTTCGGCCAGCGCCGGGTACGCCCTGGCACGCCGGTTCGTCCATTGGCGCCCGGCGGCCTTCGTTGCCGGCCTGCTGTACGGCTTCTCCCCCTACCAGATCGCCCAGTCGGCCGGTGGGCACCTGAACCTCGTCTTCGTGGTCCTCCCGCCGCTCGCCTTCCTCGTCCTCCACGAGATCGCCGTCCGCCAGCGCGGACCAGCACGGCGCTGGGGCATCGTGCTCGGTGTGCTGGTCGCCGCCCAGTACCTGATCTCCAGCGAGATCATGGCGTCGACCATCATCATCGGGGGCCTCGGTGTGCTTGTCGCCGGCCTCTGCGCTCCCCGTTCGATCCGTGCCCATCTCCGGTACGCTGTCCACGGCCTGGCATGGGCAGCCGGCGTCGGGATGGTGCTCCTCGCCTATCCGCTGTGGGCGACCCTCCGGGGGCCGGGGCACATCACCGGACCGATCCAGCTCGTCCCCCAGGGGTACCGGGCTGACCTGCTCGGTCCGGTGATCCCGGACTCCCTGATGCGGATCGCCCCTGCACACCTGGCGCTCATTGCCTCGCACTTCGCCAACAGCGTCACCGAGAACGGGTCCTACCTCGGCATCACGCTGCTGGCGGTCCTGGCCGCCGGCACGATCGTGCTCTGGCGAGAGAAGGCCGTCCAGGTGCTGGCAGTTGTCGGGACGCTGGCGTTCGTCCTCTCCCTCGGCGCCGGCCTGGTGGTGAAGTCAAACCCACCAGGCGCCCCGAGCGGGTTCCCGCTGCCCGAACGGCTCTTCGCCAAGATCCCGTTGCTGTCGAACACGATCCCCGCCCGCTACTCACTCTACGTGGCCCTCTGTGCCGCGCTGCTGCTCGCTGTCATCCTCGACCACGTACGGGACGCCCTGGCCACCCGCACCACAGGCGACGGCCCCGGGCGGCGGATCACGGCCGCTGTGCTGGCACCGGTGGCAATCGCCGTCGTCGCGCTCATCCCCCTCATCCCGGCGGCGCCGTTCACGGCCCTGCTGCCGGTCGGGACGCCGGCGTACTTCACCACCGGAGGCGTCGCCCACCTGACCCCGGGCAGCGTGGCTGTGATCTACCCGTACCCGTCGTCGGCGATTCCCAATGCGGAAGCATGGCAGGCGGTCGCCCACCTGCGCTTCCGGTCACCCGGCGGGTACTACCTGGTACCTGCCGCCGACGGCGCCATCGCCTTCTCGCCGGCGGTGTCCTACGCCCGGGACACGGTCACGGCCGCGACGCTCGTGCAACTGGCCGCCGGCGCTCCCCCCGAAGAGACGCCCGCCCTCCGTGCCGCGATCCTGGCCCAGTGGCGGTCCTGGCACGTCCAGAGCCTGGTGGCCTTCCCGTCGCTGGCGGCCGATCCGGCGGGTGCGACGGCGTTCCTCACCTGGCTGACCGGCCGTCCACCGAGCCCGGACGACGGCGCATCTGTCTGGTACCACCTCCGGCCCTAGGAGACCGGCACCGTCAGAGCCGGGGAAGGCAGGGGGGTGTGGACCGTGGCGGGCGGCCCGGGCGTGAGCGGGACCGGCGTGACCGGCACCAGCGGTCCGCCGGACCCGCACCCCGCCCGGCGGCGGAGCCCCGTGGCCGGGCGCTCAGCCTCCCGGTGGGTCAGCGCATCACCCTCCGGACGCCGGGGTCCGTCGCCAGCTCCGCCGGTGTCAGGTCGATAAACGTCGGCACGGGAACAGGCTCGACCTCTTCGTGGCCGTCCCCCGGCCGGGGCTCGGCGACATGGGTGACGTACTCTCCCGTCTCCGACAGGGTCACGACCAGCGCTCGCTTCCGTTTGCCCACGTCTTCGGCCGCCCGCATCTCGTTGCAGATGTAGTAGGTGACCACGTAGGCCACCACCGGCAAGACGAAGACGATGATCCGGAACGTCCAGAGGACGATGTTCAGCTCCACCTGGAAGAAGTTGGCGATCACGTCGGTGGAGGAGGCCGAGAACAGCATGAAGTAGAACGTCACCATGGCGGCACCGAACGCCGTACGCTTCGGCCGGTCCCTCGGCCGGTCCAAGAGGTTGTGGTACGCGAGGTCCTTCGTGTACTTCGCCTCGATGAACGGCCACGCCAGGAACAGGTTGAAGGTCAGGCCGGGGAACAGCACGGCGGGAAGGAACACCTCGAGCGGCCAGGTGTGGCCGAAGCCGACGAACTCCCAGCTCGGCATGATCCGCAGTGCGCCGTCCAGCCACCCCATGTACCAGTCGGGTTGGACGGCGTAGGAGATCAGGTAGGGGTGGTACTGGCCGAACTGCCAGATGGGGTTGATCTGGGCGAACCCGCCGAGGAGGAAGAGCACGGCGGTCGTGATGAAGAGGAAGCCGGTCGTCTTGGCCATGAACGTCGGGAACATGGGGGAGCCCACCACGTTGTGCTCGGTCCTCCCCGGCCCCTTGAACTGGGTGTGCTTCTGCTTCACGAGCAGCCCGAGGTGGCCGGCCAGGAGGGCGACGATGATGGCCGGGATGATGAGCACGTGGAGGATGAACAGCCGGGGGATGATGATCCCGTTGCCTGGATAGTTCCCGCCGAACAGGAAGACGGCGAGGTAGCTCCCGACGAGGGGGATGGACTCCACGATCGAGAACATGATCCGGAGGCCGGTGCCCGACACGAGGTCGTCGGGGAGCGAGTAGCCGAGGAAGCCGTTCACGATGCCCAGGATGAGAAGGGAGACGCCGATGATCCAGTTGAACTCGCGGGGCTTGCGGAAGGCGCCGGTGAAGAACACCCGGGCCATGTGGACCACGATTGCCCCGAGGAACACGTCGGCCGCCCAGTGGTGGGCCTGGCGCATGAGGAGGCCCGACCGCACGTCGAAGGACAGCCCCACGGTCGAGGCGTACGCCTCGGAGACCTTCTGGCCCCGCAACGGCAGGTAGGAACCGTGGTAGACGATCTCGTGGGCCGACGGCACGTAATAGAGGGTGAGGAAGACGCCCGTGCCGAGGAGGACCACGAAGGAGTAGAGGGCGATCTCCCCCAGCATGAACGACCAGTGGTCGGGGAAGATCTTGTCGAGGAAGGTGCGGCCGCCCTTGGCGATGCCGAGGCGGTCGTCGACCCAGCGGAGGGACTCGTCGATCACGGGCGCTCCCAGAATCCAGGGCCGACCGGCTGGTCATAGCCGGCCTGCGAGCGGAGGTAGCCGTCCAGGCCCACCTTCAGGGGCAACTGGGGCAGCGGTCGGGGTGCCGGCCCGAACTCGGGGACCGCACCGGCGAGGACGTTGAACATCGACTGGTGGCACGGGCACACCAGCAGCGCGTCTTGCTCCTGGTACAGGCCGACCGGACAGCCGAGGTGGGTGCACAGCTTGGAGTAGGCGACGTAGCCCTGCGCCGTCCAGTCGGTCCGCCCTGGCGGGCTCAGCGGGAACGGGGGGTCGGAGGGACCGAGATCGGCCAGCCGGATGAGGATCGTCTGGTCGTTGGACACGCCCGCGAACCCCTGGGGGAAGACCGTGAGCACACCGCCGACCTCCAGGTCGTCGACCGTGACCGGCCGGTTGTCCACCGTCACCAGCAGCGAGTTCTTCTTCCAGTTCGTCGTCATGAGCGATCTCCCCGGACGCGGGCCGAGGGACCGGATGAGCGGGAAGGCCAGGACGACGGCCATGGCCGACGCGCCGAGGGCGAACAGGCCGCCTAGGAACTTCCGTCGCTCGACGACCATGCCCCCGCGCTGGAGGACGGCCGCCGACATGGCGTCCCGCTCTGCCTCCGTCGACTGGAAGTCGTGGCGCTCCTCGACGAAGGGCCCCTGCGGCATGAGGTACTTCCCCCACGCCGTGATCCCGAAACCGATCCCGAGGAGCCCGACACCGAGGGTGGCTGCCTGCCACTGGGTCTGGTCGCTGATCCAGAACGTGATCCCGAAGCCGAGGAAGCCGAGGAAGCCGAGGATCATGGCGATGGCGATGACGGTCTGCGCCCGCTCGGGATGCTTGGCATAGGGCTGCAGGTGCGGGTCGTCCAGTGCCGCCACCGGCAGGGGGCCGGAATGCTCGTGCACCATCTCGTCGCTCACGCCCGATCTCCAATCCAGTAGCCGACCAGCATCAGCGTGCCCACGCCCAGGAGCAGGGCGACGAACCCCTCACCCACCGGGCCGATCCCGCCGAGGCCGAACCCGCCCCTGTTCACCGGATGCTGGATGTAGTCGTGGACGTAGAGGGCGATGTCCCGGGCCTCGGCGTTGGTGATGTTCCCGGGCCCGAAGTGGGGCATGTCGCCGGGCCCGGTGCGCAACGCCTCGACGATCTGCTGGACGGTGGCGATGTGCAGGCTCGGCGCGTAGGCCCCGAAGGCCAGCTCGTCGCCAGCCCCGGTGATGGTGTGGCAGGCCGCGCAGTTGAGGGTGAAGAGCACCTGCCCGCTGGAGACCGACGCGCCGGCGAAGTTGACGGTGGGGATGCCGACCCCGCCGGGCGCCAGGGACTGGACGTAGGCGGCGATCTCCAGGGTCTGGAGCCGGTTGAACTTCGGCGGCTTCTCGGTGGCCTGGGCGCTGGCGTCCTCCAGCGGCATGCGGCCGGTCGACACCCAGAAGTCGACGGTGCCCGATCCCAGCCCGAGCAGGTTCGGTCCCAGGGCGGTCCCGGCGGCGTCGTTACCGTGGCAGCTGGCGCAGTTGGCGGCGAAGAGGGCCTCGCCCGGGGCGATGTAGCTCTTCGGAAGCGTCTTGTAGCTGATGATCGGCGCACCGGGTTTGTCGATGCCCTGGGACGTGTTGGACACCTGGGACACCAGGGCGCCCGAGGACGCCCGGGCGCCGTTCGGTGCCGATGCCTGGGCGGCGCTGGGCGCGAATGCCAGCATCCCCGCCACGCCGGCACCGACCAGGAGCGCGAACGGTACGAGGTATCGACGTCTGAGCACGTTGCGCATTCGGCGTGACTCCTACTTCAGAAGGAACAGGCAGCTGAACAGACCGATCCACACGATGTCCACGAAGTGCCAGTAGTAGCTGACGGCTTGGAACGCGGCGGTCTCCCCCGGGTCACCCTTGGGTCCCTTCAACCGCCCGAGGAGGAACACCATTGCCACCAGGCCCAGGAACACGTGGATCCCGTGCACCCCGGTCATGATGAAGAACAGAGAGCCATAGGCGTTGGTGTCGGGGCGGGTGGTGAGGGTGATCCACTCGTCGAACTGGTTGCCGATGAACATGGCTCCCATGATCAGGGTGATCGTCACGAAGATCTTGGCGCTGCGGCGGTTGCCCCGCTCCTGGTCCCAGACGGCCTTTTGCATGGTGAAGCTGGACGCCAGCAGGATGGCCGTGAACACCCCGGCCTGGATGGTGTCGAGCTTCGTCCCCGCCGGTGGCCACACCGTGGCGTGGGCCCGGATCGTGAAGAAGGCGGCGAAGAGGCCGCTGAAGAACATCACCTCGGACCCGAGCCAGATCATGACCCCGACGGCCAGCATCGGAGGGCGGTCGGGACGGTGGCGGTCGGAGGCGTCGTGGGCGGGGGCACGTTCGACGGCGAGGGCCTCGGTCACGGCATATTTCATAGTCGATCTGCGACCCCGGGGGCCAAACAGGGAGCGACACGCCTGCACACGGCCACGATCCCCGACCGGGGACCGGGAACCCAGCGCCGGAGCGGGCGCGCACGTCAGCCCAGCGCGGCCGGCAGCGCTTCGGCGTGGACGACGGCGAGCCGCTGTGTGGGGCGGGTGAGGGCGACGTAGAGCGTCCGGAGCCCTCGGGCCCCGCCGCCGGCGATCTCGGCCGGCTCGACCACCACCACGGCGTCGAACTCGAGGCCGTTGGCCTGGTCGGCGGCCAGCAGCACGAGCGGCTCGAGCAGGCCGCCCCGGTGCGTGTCCCGGGGGTCGACCGCTCGCAGCCCCACATCGTCACAGGCGGTTGCGATCGAGGCGAGCCGAGCCGGCGGGGCGAGAATGGCCACTCGACCGGGAGCGACGGCCTCCAGTTCCTCTCCGGCCACCGCCGCCACGCACGCCGCCAGCCGGGCGTTACGGTCGTCACCATCCGGGCTCCGGGGAACGCCGCCGCCGTCCCCGGGAACGCGCACGATCCGGGGGTCGACCCCCGTGCGGCGGACGGGGCGGGGCGGACGGACGTCGGGAGCCGCCACCGCCAGCACCCGTGACGCCACCTGGACGACCTCGGCCGGCGTGCGGTAGCTGACCGTCAGCTCGACCGTCCGGGCCGGGCGACGGCTCGGCAGGTGGGCAGTGATCTCCGACCAGTCGGCAGGCGCCCAGGGCGCCGTGGCCTGGGCGATGTCGCCCACCACGGTCATCGATCCCGACAACGACCGGCGGGCCAGCATCCGTAGCTGCATCGGCGAGAGATCCTGGACCTCGTCGACCACGATGTGACCGTACGTGCGGGTCGGGGCGTCGGACGAGCCGTTCCTCGGACCGAGGAGGTGACGGGCCTCGTCGACGAGCGCGGCGTCGGCCACGGTCCATCCGACCGACTCGAGCGACGCTGCGCGCTCCCGGTGGAGAGCTCGTTGCTCCTCGGGCGAGAGGATGTCCCGGGCGGCGGCGGCGATGAGCGGCGGCGCCCCGAAGAGGTCGTGGAGGAGCTCGTGGGGCGACAGCCGCGGCCACATCCGGTCCATCGCGGCCATGAACTCCGGCGTGCGGCGGAGGCGGCGGGCGAAGTCCTCGAGGTCGAACGTCTCCCCGTCGGCCTCCACCCCCGCCTCCGTCTGGGGGACAGGGTCGGGCACCTCGAAGCCCGGGAGCGGCGTCATGCCCATCGGGGCCGGGGCCGGGGCCGGGTGGGGCCGGCGGACCCTGTCGGCCAGGATCTTCACCAGGCTCGACTCCACCACCCGCCGGCGGGCGTTGTGGGTGCCGGGCCGGCGGCGGGCAGCGTCGACGAGCCGCCGGGACTCGGCTGCCGTCAACCGGATCACCGACGCCCCGAACGGGATCGCCAGGTCGGTGGTGAGCGGACGCTGCCGGGTGCGGACGGCGCGGGCGATGACCCGGGCCATCCGGGGATCGCCTTTCAACCGCGCCGTCGCAGCGGGCTCCTCGGCGCCGACTCGGATCTCGCTCACCAGACCGGCGACGGTGGAGAGAGCGCACCCGGTCTCTCCGAGCGACGGGAGCACCTGTTCGATGTACCGGAGGAAGAGCGGGTTCGGGCCCACGACGAGGACCCCCTGGCGTTCCAGGGGGAACCTGTGGGTGTAGAGCAGGTAGGCGGCCCGGTGCAGCGCCACCGCCGTCTTGCCGGTGCCCGGGCCGCCCTGGACGACCAGGACCCCGGGCAGCGGCGCCCGGATGATCTCGTCCTGCTCGCGCTGGATGGTCGAGACGATGTCCTGCATCCGTCCCGAACGGGTCCGGTCGAGCGCGGCCAGCAGCGCCCCGGGACCGCCGAGCGCGAGGTTGCCGACAACCAGGTCTGCCTCCGCACTTCCCGGGCCGGGGGCCGCACCGCGTCCGTCCTCCGGGCCGGAGGCCTGCCGGTCGGCGTCCCCGTCACTGCCGACGTCGAAGCGCTCGTCTTCGACACCGATCACCTTCCGACCGTCGAGCGCCAGGTGTCGTCGGAGGCGGAGCCCCTGAGGGTCGCGCCCGGTCGCCCGGTAGAACGGCTCGGCCACTGGCGCCCGCCAGTCGACGACCAAGGGCTCGTGGTCGGCTCCGTGGACGGCCAGGCGCCCGATGTGGAACGTCTCGACGGGGCCTGCCGACACCTGGCCGGTTGAAAGCACGCGGTCGATACGACCGAAGGTGAGGGTCTGGTCTCCGATATCGAGCTGCTCCAGCCGCGCCAGGCTGGTCCGGACGACGACGTCGCGCTCCGTCCGTGACTGGAAGGTGCCGCCCCTTCCGAGGTCCAGGACCCCTTCGAGCATCCGACTGGCGTCCGCCCGCATCGCGTCGAGCCGCTCGTAGGCGAGATCGACGAACTCCTGTTCGACCTGCAGCTCTGTCTCGACCCCCACGGGACCTCCTTCTGCCCCTCTCCCGGCTCCAGGGGAACCTCTGATTCTAGGGGGGCCCAGCCGACCGTGCGCCAGACGGCGGGTGGTCCCGGCCCGCACACGAGTCCCCCTGCGGAGAACGGTAGCGTCGTGGCGTGCCGCCCGGTCCCCCCGATCCCCTCGACGCCTCACCATTCCTCCGGGCGTGCCGGAGCGAGCCGGTCGACCGGACGCCGGTGTGGTTCATGCGCCAGGCCGGGAGGTCGCTCCCGGAGTACCGTGCCGCCCGGGGATCGGGCACCATCCTCGAGGCGATCGCCCGACCCGAGGTGGTCACCGAGGTGACCCTCCAACCGGTGCGCCGCTACGGCACCGACGCCGCCATCTTCTTCTCCGACATCGTCGTCCCCGTCGCGGCTGTCGGGTTCGGCGTGGACGTCGCCCCGGGCACCGGGCCCGTCGTCCCCTCCCCGTTCTCGAGCGCCGCCGACCTCCGGCGGCTCCGGCCCCTCGATCCCGACCGTGACACCCCCTACGTCCTCGAGGCCGTCAGGATGCTCCGCCGCGAGCTCCACGTCCCGCTGATCGGGTTCGCCGGAGGCCCGTTCACCGTCGCCAGCTACCTCGTGGAGGGCGGGCCGTCCCGGAACTTCACCCGCATCAAGGCCCTCATGCATACCGACCCAGTGCTCTGGCACGATCTCGCCGAGCGTCTCACCGACCTCGCCCTCGCCTCGCTGCGGTCCCAGCTCGACGCCGGGGCATCGGCCGTCCAGGTGTTCGACAGCTGGGCCGGGATCCTGACGCCGCGGGACTACGCCACCCTGGTGCTCCCCAGCACGCGACGGCTCTTCGCCGAGCTGGCCCGGTCGCACCCGGCGGCCCCCCGCATCCTCTTCGGCGTCGGCACCGGTGAGCTGCTGGCATCCATGGCCGCGTCGGGCGCGACGGTGATCGGTGTCGACTGGCGGGTCCCGTTGGACGAGGCGCGGCACCGGGTCGGACCGGCGATCGCCGTCCAGGGGAACCTAGACCCCGCGCTGTGCCTCGCCCCCTGGGACGTCGTCGCCGACGAGGTCGCCGACGTGGTCGAGCGGGCCGGCGACGCCCCGGGGCACATCTTCAACCTGGGCCACGGCGTGCTCCCCGAGACCGACCCGGGCATCCTGGCCCAGGTGGTCGACCTCGTCCATCGAACCGGCCGGGCCGGGGTCGGCCGGCTGTGACCCCGGCGACGCGCCCGCTCGTGGCCGTCGTGGGGGGCGGGATCGCCGGGCTGGCCGCGGCCTGGGAGCTGGTGGGTGCGTCGGGAGGAGCGGGCGAGGGTGCCGGCGACCGGCTCACCCCGGACGTGGTCGTCATCGAGGCGGAGGGCCGGCTCGGAGGCAAGCTCCAGTCCATGCCGTTCGCCGGGCGGACCGTCGACCTCGGGGCCGACGCCTTCCTCGCCCGTAGACCAGAGGCGACCCGGCTGGTGGACGAGCTCGGTGCTTCCGACGACCTGGTCGGCGTGGGGACCTCGGGCACGTCCCTCCTCGCCGGAGGAGCGCTGCGGCCGCTCCCCGACGGCCTGGTCCTGGGGATCCCCACCCGGTGGTGGGCGCTCGCCCGCTCGGGTGTCCTTTCCCGGCGCGAATGGCTCCGGATGGGCTACGACCTGGTCGCTCCCCGAGCTGCCGGCCCCCGCACCACCACGGACCGCGCCGTGGGCGACCTCGTCGCCGGCCGCCTGGGCCGGGGCGTGGTCGATCGCCTGGTCGACCCCCTGGTCGGGGGCATCCACGCCGGCGGCGTCGATACCCTGAGCGCGGCGGCGACCTTCCCGGCGCTCCTGGAGGCATGGCACCAACCCGGCAGCCTGGTCCGCCGACTGGACCCGCGCCGTACGGCTGCGGTGAGCCCTCCCTCCCCGCCGGCCGGAGCCGGCTCGGATCGGCCGGCTCCGGTCTTCTGGTCGCTCGCCGGGGGGACGGCGTCGCTGGTGGGCCGGCTCGAGCAGGGGTTGCGCGCTGCGGGAGCCACTTTCCGGCTCGGCACCCGGGTGCGCGCCCTGTCCCGCACCGCCTCCGGGTGGACGATCGAGCTCGATCCGGCGGAAGACGACGAGCGGTACCTGCCGGCCGACGGGGTCGTCCTGGCCACCCCGGCACGGACCACCGCCGCGCTCCTCGGCCGCCACGCCCCCCGGTCGGCCCGGATCCTGGCTGCCGTCGAGCACGCCTCGGTGGCGGTCGTCACCGTCAGCCTGCCGTCGTCGGCCTGGCTCGCCCCCCGTACGGGAACGGGGTTCCTCGTCCCGCGGCGAGAGGCCATCAGGGGGCGCCCGTACCTCGTGACGGGCTGCACCTACCTGTCCGACAAATGGCCGCTCCTGGCCCGGGACGGCGACGTGCTCGTGCGCCTGTCGGTGGGCCGGCTCGGGGACCGGCGTCACGAGGAGCTGGACGACGACGAGCTGACGACTGCCGTCCTGGCCGAACTGGGCACGATCGTCCCGCTCTCGTCCGGTGCCATCGCCACGTCGGTCACCCGTTGGGCCGGAGCGTTCCCCCAGTACGCCGTGGGCCATCTCGAACGCATGGCAACGATCGACGGCGAGATCGCCGACCTCCCTGGCCTGGCGCTCGCCGGTGCCACCTACCGGGGCGTGGGCATCCCGGCGTGCATCGGCACCGGCCGGGAGGCCGCCGCCGCCGTCCGCCGGGACCTCGCCCGCTCCCACCCGGGCCTGCCCCGCTCCGACCGTTCCCGACAGTCCGAGGTTGGCCGCCCATGAGCCGGCAGTCCCGGGAACGTCGGGAGCCTCGGCGGACCGGCGTCCGGCGGCGGGGCGAAGGGGGCCGTCCCGTCCGGCGCCGCGGGGCGGTCGCGCTCCCGTCGGTCGTCGCCGGGGTCGGCATGGCCTTGTCCCTGCCCCCGTGGGGGTTCTGGGTCCTGGCCTTCCCGGCCGCCGGGCTGCTCTTCTGGCGGCTGGACGGGCTGCCGGCCCGGACGCGGTTGTGGGCCGGCTGGTGCGCAGGACTGGGCCTCTTCGCCCTCGGGCTCATGTGGGCCCAGGCGTTCACGCTCGTCGGAGCCATCGTGCTCATCGCCGTCGAGGCGCTCTTCCCGGCGCTCGGTTGCCTGTTCACACCCCGTAACGGTCCCGTGCGTCGGGCGCTCGCCTTCCCGGCCGCCATGACCTTGTCGGCAGCAGGTCGGATGCGCTGGCCCTTCGGTGGCCTCCCACTCGGGGGGGTGTTCCTGGGCCAGGCGGACGGACCGGTGCTCAACGTGGCCCGCCTCGGTGGACCGCTGCTCCTCACCGCCGTGGTGTTCGTCGGCGGGGTTGCCGTCGCCGCTCTGGTGGAGGTCATGGTCTACGGGGGACGGCTGCGACGGGTGCGTGCCGGTGCCGGTGCCGGTGCTGCCTCGGCCGCCGACGGGGCGGAGTCCTCTCCGCCCGCACCGGAGCAGCCGGGCAGTGCTCCGCGGGGTTCTCCTGCCGGAGCGCGGACGCGGCTCCTGGTCGGTGGCGTCGCCCTGGCGGTCGTGATCGCGGCGACGGTCGGCGGCGCCGTCGGTCCGGACGGGGGTCCGGCGCGCGGCGTCCTCACGGCGGCGGCAATCCAGGGGGGCGGCAAGCGGGGCCTTTCAAAGGAGCAGGTCAACCCGGCCACGGTGTACGCGGCCCAGCTGGCGGCCACCGCCGAGATGCAGCGGTTGGACCACGGTCACGCTCCCCAGATGGTGCTGTGGCCAGAAGACGTCGTCTCGCTCTCCCACCCACTGGCCGGGTCCCATGCCGAGCGAGCGCTGGGCGCGCTGGCCAGGCGACTGCACACCACCCTCATCGCCGGCGTCACCGCCACGGTGTCGTCCACACACTTCCGCAACGAGGCTGTGGCGTGGGGACCGAACGGCGCCGAGGTGGCGCACTACGAGAAGGTCCACCGTGTCCCCTTCGGCGAGTACATCCCCTACCGGGGGTTCTTCAAGCACATCGCCAACCTCTCGAAAGTGCCCCTCAACGCCATCCCCGGGCACAAGAGCGGCCTCCTGCGGACGCCGGCCGGCCCGATCGGCACCATGATCTCCTTCGAGGTGTTCTTCGCCGACCGGGGACGCTCCGCGGTACGCGCCGGGGCCGATGTCCTCATCCTGCCGACGAACACGTCGTCCTACGCGAACGCCCAGGTCCCCACCCAGGAGGTTGCCGCCTCGGAGATCCAGGCGGTGGAGGAGGGCCGGAACCTGCTCCAGGCCGCCCCCACCGGCTACAGCGCCGTCATCTCGAACCGCGGCGCGCTGCTCCAGCGATCGGTGCTCGGCCGGCGCCAGGTCCTCTTCGCCGACCTTCCCCGCCGCACCGGTCTGACCCTCTACGTGCGCTACGGCGACGTTCCGGTCTTCGCCCTGGCCGTCCTCGCCCTCCTTCTCGGGTGGGCGGCGGGCCTCGGCCGGCGGCAGGGGCGGCGACGTCACGGCAGACGGCAGCAGCTGCGGCAGGAGCCGGGTGCCGACAAGGCCCGGGAGGCGCCGACGGAGACGGCGGGCGAGCGGCACCCGCTCCCGGTCGCCGGCGGGCAGGTCGGTCAGACCCGTGCTCAGCCGTAGTAGCCGGAGTGGATATAGACACAGGGGATCCCCTCCCGCCGGAACATCTCGGCGTTGTCCGGGTCGTCCTCGAATGCCAGGCGAAGGTCGAAGCCCCAGGCCCGCAGGTCGTCGACCACGTCCCGCTTGAACGACGTCACCTGGGCGTAGTCCCCGCGGGACCGCATGACGAGCAGATCCCAGCGCAGGCCGTAGCGCTCCAGCCAAGCATGGGTCTGGGACTGCACCCGGATCGGGCGGCCGGTGAGCAGCACGATCTGGAGGTCACGGTCGAGGAAGTGCAGGAGATGGACGACCTCCTCGATCACCGGGTCCTCACCGCACGACTCGAAGAACCGGTCCCAGTCCCTCCGCCCCCGCTCGATGTAGTGCTGGCGTCCGGCCGCGTCCGAGAGGACCCCGTCCACGTCGAAGACGACCGCCTCACCGGGGACGTCGAGGGGGCCGGCTCGCCACAGCCAGTTCAGGGGCGAGGAGAGGGCAGTCACTCCTCGGCCGGCGAGGCGGCAGCCTTGCGCCGGATCTCGTCCACCACGGCGGGGTCGGCCAGCGTCGTCGTGTCTCCCAGCACACGGCCTTCGGCCACGTCACGCAGCAGCCGCCGCATGATCTTCCCGCTGCGGGTCTTCGGGAGCTCGTCGGTGAACACGATCGTGCGGGGCCGCGCGATCCCGCCGATCTTCGCCGCCACGTGGGCGCGCAGCTCCTCGCCGCGGGCCTCGTCCGGCGGACCCGCATCGGCGCGGAGGGTCACGAAGGCAACGATGGCCTGGCTCGTGGTCTCGTCAGCCGCCCCCACGACGGCGGCCTCGGCCACCGAGGGGTGGTCGACCAGGGCGGACTCCACCTCCGTCGTGGAGATCCGGTGCCCCGACACGTTCATCACGTCGTCCACCCGGCCGAGCAGCCACAGGTAGCCGTCGTCGTCCACCTTCGCCCCGTCCCCGGCGAAGTACCGGCCCTCGAACCGGCTCCAGTAGGCCTCGGCGTACCGCTCGGGGTCCTTGTAGATGCCACGCAGCATGGAGGGCCACGGATGCGTCAACGTCAGGTAGCCGCCGCCCTTCTCCACCGGCTTCCCATCCTCGTCGACCACCTCGGCGCCGACGCCCGGCAGCGGGAACGTGGCCGATCCCGGTTTCGTCGGCGTGATGCCCGGGAGGGGCGAGATCATGATCGCTCCCGTCTCCGTCTGCCACCACGTGTCCACCACCGGGCACCGGCCACCGCCGATGTGCGTGGCGTACCACATCCACGCCTCGGGGTTGATCGGCTCACCAACCGACCCGAGCACCCGCAACGACCCCAGATCATGGCGCTCGGGATAGGCAACCCCCCACTTCATGCACGTCCGAATGGCGGTAGGAGCGCAGTAGAGGATGGTCACCCCGTAGCGCTCGACGATGGACCACCACCGGTCCCGGTCCGGCACGTCGGGCGCCCCCTCGTAGAGGACCGAAGTGGCCCCGTTCGCCAGCGGTCCGTAGACGATGTAGCTGTGACCCGTGACCCAGCCGATGTCGGCGGCGCACCAGTACACGTCGGTGTCGGGATGGAGATCGAACACGACCCGGTGCGTGTAGGCCACCTGCGTCAGGTAGCCGCCTGTCGTGTGCATGATGCCCTTGGGCTTCGCCGTCGTCCCCGACGTGTAGAGGAGGAACAACAGGTCCTCGGAGCCCATGGGCTCGGGCTCGCACACCGGAGAGGGTACCCCCCCGCCGGCCGGATCGGTCCCCGACAGGAGGTCGTGCCACCAGTGGTCCCGTCCTGCCGTCATCGGTGTCGGCACGGCGGCCTCTCGGGTGCCGCCGGCCCCCCCGTCCCCCTGGCTCCCGGCCTCGTCGGCGCCGACGCGCCGGACGACGACCACGTGCTCGACGCACGCCACCCCGGCGACCGCCAGGTCGACCTGCTCCTTCAGACGGACGACCGAGCCCCGGCGCCATCCGCCGTCCGCCGTGACGACCACCGCCGCGTCGGCGTCGATCACCCGGTCGCGCAAGGCGTCGGACGAGAACCCCCCGAACACGACCGAGTGGGCGGCGCCGATACGGGCGCAGGCCAGCATGGCCACGGGGAGCTCGGGGATCATCGGCATGTAGATGGCGACCCGGTCGCCGCGGGAGACGCCCAGGGCCTTGAGGACGTTGGCGAACCGGCACACCTCGGCAAGCAGCTCGGCGTAGGAGATGGTCCGGGTGTCCCCCGGCTCACCCTCCCAGTGGAAGGCCGTCTTCCCGCCCCGACCGGCGGCAACGTGGCGGTCGAGGCAGTTCACCGAGGCGTTGAGCGTCCCGCCGTCGAACCACCGGGCGAACGGGAGCTTCCAGTCGAGCACCGTGTCCCACGGACGCGACCACTCCAGCGCACCCGCCTGCTCGGCCCAGAAGGCCTCGTAGTCCCGGGACTGCTCGTAGACCGCCGGATCGGAGACGACCGCGGACGCCGAGAACGCCGCGTCCGGTGGGAACACCCGTTCCTCGCTCAAGTAGTCCTCGATGGTGGCGCGTCCCGCCGAGCTCTCGGCGTCGTTCCGGTCTGTCATGGGATCCCCTCCTCGCTCGCGTGGTCCTCGGTGCCGGGCAGCCGCCCCGTGCGACCCTTTCTCCACCGGCATGACACCAGCGAGGCGAGCCTAACCGTCGATCCGCTCTACGATGGGACCGCGTGACGACACCCCAGCCGACGGCGGACGAGGCCAGTGGAGACCGGTCCGAGCCGAGGCGGGACCTGCGGCAGGACGCCGGCCCGGGCCGACCGGGTGCCTGCGCCCAGGAGCCCGGGGTGCCGACCATCGAAGTCCCCATCGGCCGGAGGGTCATGGCGGTCTGCGACCTGCTCCTCACTCCCGAGGCGACACCTTCCTCGACGGCGCTCACCAACCGGCTCGCCGAGGTGCTGGAGGCATGGGACGGCCCCGGCCTCCTCGTCGTGGCCGGGAACCTGTTCGACCTGACCGGAACCGACGACCCGGGCTCGGCCGCCCGCGGAGCCCTCCGGGCCCATCCCCGGCTGGAGCGAGCCCTCCTCCATTTCCTCGAGGACCGGGACCGCCGGGTGGTCCACCAGGCCGGGACCCACGAGCCCAGCGAGGACTCGCCCGCAGGCCCGTCCTGCGTCCTGGCCGAGCTGGGGATCGAGTGCACCGGACCGATCGACCTGGCCCTGTCGACACCGACGGGTACCCGCGTGGTGCGGATCGAACCGGGGCCGGACGCCTACGGCTCCGGGCGACCCTGCAGCGCGGCCGAGACCGACCTCGACCCGGCGGCGGACTCGAAGCCAGGGGCGGTCACCGAGGCCCGGGCGGCGCGCTCGTGGCACTCCCTCGCGGCGCGCTCGTCAACCGACGCGCCGTGGCTCGCCGGCATCGACCGCCTGACCGACCCGTCGGCGCTGTCCCGCTTCGTCACCTCCAGGACGCTCTACCGGCGCATCGGTCGGCACGCCTGGTGGCTCCTCGTGCCGTTCGCCGTCGCCGCTCTCGCTCACGTGGCGATCACCCCGACGATCCTCCACCACGTCGCCCACGGCCGCCTGAGGCGGACCTTGCGCACCGTCTCCACCGCCGACTGGGAGGACCGGCTCAACGTGGCCGCCATCGTGGCCGTGGCCGTCCTGGCCACGATGGCCGTCGTCCTCGGCCTGTTGAGCCGGCGCCTGTGGGCGGTCCTTGGCGGCGGCACCCTCACCACGGTGACGGAGGCTGGGACGGCCAACGACGCGGCCCGGGACCGGGCCAGGACGCTCCTCGGCAAGGGCTACTCGGGGCTGATCACGGCGGCGACCTTCCAGCCCGAGCTGACCAACCTCGGGGCCGGGTTCTTCGCCAACATCGGGCCCACCGCCGAGGTGGTCGAAGAGCACCGGGGGCGGCTCGGGCTCCCTCCGGTGTTCCTCCACAGCCGGCGCCTGAGCTGGATCGAGCTGGAGACCGGCGCCGACCTCCACGCCCGGCTTCTCCTCGCCTGGAGAGATCTCCGCTCGCCCAGCATCGCCGAGCGGGTAGTGGCCCGACGGCGCCCGGTGCGGGACCTCCATCCCACGGTGGTGGCGTCGTACCCGATGGGCGACTCGTGGCCACCGGCGCCCGACCTGCGGCGTGCCCATCGCCACACCCGGCGGGTCCGCCGGGTGGCGGCGGCAGCCATCCTCGCCGCCGGGCTCCTCGACCTCCTCGACGCCGTGATCCCTCCGCTGCGGAACCAGCTCAACCTGGTGCTCCAGCTCTTGCCGCTCCGTGCCACCGAGGCAGCCGGTGCCCTCGTCGCCGTCGGCGGGCTCGCCCTCGTCGCCCTCGGGCGCGGCATCCTGCGCGGCCAGCGCCGCGCCTGGCGTGTCTCGGTGGCCCTCCTCGTCGCCACCGTCGCCCTCCACCTGGTAGCGGGCGCCGACGTGGACGAGTCGGTCCTCGCCCTCGTGGTCCTCACCATCCTGGTGGTCAACCGCCGGGAGTTCCAGGCCGCCTCCGACTGGGCGTCGGTCCGCTCCGCCGTGGTGTTCATGGTAAGCGGCGTGGTCGGGATCACGCTCCTCGCCAGCTCCTCGATCGAGCTCGTCACGCATCTCCGGTATCCCCATACCCACCTCGCGTGGGGCACCGCCGTGTGGGCGTCGGCCGAGCGACTGGTCGGTGTGGACACCATCGCCCTCCCCGTCAGGCTCGACCGGTTCCTCTCCCCTGCCCTCCTCGCGCTCGGCCTGGCCCTCGTGGGCCTGGCCCTCTTCCTCCTGTCGAGACCGGTCGTGGACCGGCGGCTGACATCCGGACGGGCCGCCGAGTACCGGGCTCGGGACATCGTCCGGCGGCACGGCGCGTCCACCCTCGACTACTTCGCGCTGCGCTCGGACAAGCGCTGGTTCTTCCACCGGGACAGCCTCGTCGCCTACGCGATCTACGGGGGGATCTGCCTCATCTCGCCCGACCCCATCGGACCCGTGAACGAGCGGGAGCAGGTGTGGGGAGCGTTCCGCCGCTTCGCCGACGGCCACGGGTGGATCCCTGCCGTGATGGGGGCCGGCGAGGACTGGCAGCCCATCTACCGGGCCTCGGGCATGCACAACATCTACATCGGCGACGAGGCGGTGGTCGACGTCCAGGGCTTCTCGCTGGCCGGTGGGGATCGCAAGAGCCTCCGCCAGGCCCACAACCGGATCCAGAAGAAGGGGTACACGGCGGAGTTCCTCGACCCGGCCCGTCTCGACCCCGACCTTGCCCGCCAGCTCACCGACCTCATGGGCCTCAGCCGACGCGGTGAGCACGAGCGCGGCTTCTCCATGATGCTCGGCCGGGTGTTCGACCCGCGGGACACCGGCCTGCTGCTCACCGTGGTGCGCGACGCCGACGGGAAGCCGGCGGCGATGTGCCAGTTCGTGCCGGCGCCCGGGATCGCCGGCTACTCCCTCGACCTCATGCGCCGTGACCCCGGAGAGCATCCCAACGGCCTGCTCGACTTCGCCCTGTGCTCCACCATCGAGCACCTCCGGGAGAACGGCTTCCGTGGGCTCAGCCTCAACTTCGCGGCGTTGCGCTCCACCCTGGACGGCGAGAAGGGCGACGGCCCCGTCCAACGAGCCGAGCGGTGGCTCCTCAAGCGGATGTCGAGCTTCGTGCAGATCGAGACGCTGTGGCGGTTCAATGCCAAGTACGACCCCGACTGGCTGCCGCGCTATGTCGTCTTCGACACGGCCGAACATCTGGTGCCGGTGCTGGTGGCGATCGTCCGGGCCGAGTCCCTCTGGGAGGTCCCCGGGATCGGCAGGCTCCTAGCCGCCGGAGCCGAACGCCGCATGGAGGCCGCCCGCCTCGAGACCGAGCTGGCTCGGACCGAGCTGGGCACCGCCGGAGATCCGATCGCCGGGCCGGCTGGCGCCGACACGTCCGGCGTCGAAGAGGACGGGACCGTGCCGACTGCCCGCTGACGGCCGACCCGGCGGGACCGGGTGGTCGGGAGCCGGATCCCGGACCGGGTGACGCGACGACCGGGCAGGGGATCGGCCCGGGGGCCCGGTCCTCAGCCCCCGAGGTGCCGGGATGAGCGATGCCGACGGGCGCCGGAGGCGTCCCCGCCCAGGCCGCTCCGATGCCGGCTCCACCACAGGACCAGGCGGTCGAGGACCCCGCCGACGATCGCCGTCACGAGGAGCACCCAGATCAACCGCACGTGGGCGTCGAAGAGCACGAAGCTCACCGCCACCGCTTCGCTGTTCTTCAGGACGAACGCCACCAGTGCCGCCAGGAGGACCAGCGCCACCACTGCCCGGAGGACGTCACGCCGCTCCCGGGATCCCCGGCCCGGCCCCGGCGCCGGGGGCGGCGAGGAGGGGACCGTGTTGTGGAGCTCCGTCATCGCCTCACCTCTGGTCCACCGCTCCTCCCCTTGCCGTCACACCCTACCGCCGGTCGGCGCAGAGGAGGTCAGAGGAAGAGCAACGTCGCCCGGTGGGCGAAGTCGACGATCGGCGCCGGCACGATCCCGAAGACCACGGTGAACGCCACGGCCAGCCCGAGAGCCGTGGCCGCCAACGCCGGGACGGGAACGGTCCGACCGGCGACCTCCGGCGAGGGCGCCTCGTCGGTCAGCACCTGCAGGCTGAGCATGGCGACGCCCGGCGCCGCGACCCCAACGGCGCCACCTCTCCCACCGGCGGCGCCAACGGGATCGGCCATGCCGCTCCCGGCTGGGGAACCGCTGCCCGCCGAGCCGGCCTCTCCGCCCACCCCGGCACCGGCCGCTCCTGCCGGCTCGTGGCTGGCATCGTCTCCCGACGCTCCCGCCGGGGAGTACATGGCGATGGCCACCCGGAGGTAGAAGAACGCGGCGATCGCTCCTGATGCCATGGCCACGGCCGCCAGCGCGTAGGAGTGGGCGTCCACGGCGGCCGCGACCACCTGGAACTTCGCCAGGAACCCGGTCGTGAAGGGCACGCCGGCCTGGGCCAGGAGCAGGATGGCGAGCGCGCCGGCGAGCAGCGGCTGGCGCTTCGCCAGTCCCCGGTACTCCGAGAGGTCGTGACCCCGGTCCCCGGTGCGGGCCAGCACCGTCACCACGGCGAAGGTCCCGATGATCATGAAGGTGTAGACGAAGACGTAGTACAAGGAGGCGGCGACCCCCCTCCCGTCGGCCGCCTGCACGCCGAGGAGGATGAACCCGGCCTGGTTGATCGAGGAGTAGGCGAGCATGCGCTTCACGTCGCGCTGGCTCAGCGCGAGCACCGCCCCCACGACCAGCGACAGGATGGCGAGTGCCCACACGATGGGTTGCCAGTCGGCCCGCTCGGCGCCGAACGACGAGACGAACACCCGAAGCAGGGCAGCGAAGGCTCCTGCCTTCGCCACGGCCGCCATGAACCCGGTCACGGGTGACGGGGCTCCCTGGTAGACGTCGGGGGACCACATATGGAACGGGACGGCGGCGATCTTGAACCCGAAGCCCACGAGGAGCAACGCCAGGCCGGCCAGCAGGACCCCGTTCGACGCCACCACGTTCTTCGAGAGGTAGTCGGCGATCTCCGGGAGGTTCGTGCTGCCGGTGGCCCCGTAGACGAGGGCGATCCCGTAGACGAAGATGGCGGAGGAAAAGCTGCCCAGGATGAAGTACTTGAGCGCCGCCTCGCCGGACTCCGTCCGGCGGTGGTTGAAGGCGGCGAGGACGTAGAGCGCGATCGACATGATCTCGAGGCCGAGGAAAATGACGATGAGGTCGTTTGCCGAGCCCATGACCATCGCCCCCGAGGCCGAGAGCAGGGCGAGCACGTAGAGCTCCGGACCGCCGACGTCTTCCCGACGGAGGTACCCGTCGCCCACCAAGACGGTGAGGAGCATGGCGATCGACACGGTGACCTGGATGAACACGCTGAACCCGTCGTAGGCCACCGCCCCGGCGATCGTGACCTTGGCACCGTGGTCGGCGACGTCGGCCCACTGGGTCAACGAGGCGCCGAGGGCTGCCAGCGAGGTGACGATGGCGAGCAGGGTGCCCACACCTGTCCGGAGCTGACGCCGGACCAGAGAGGAGACGACCACGATGGCGACAGCGCCGCCCATCATGATGAGGATGGGAAGGATGCTCAGGTAGTCGATGTGCGGTGTACGGAACCGGGGGGTGGCCGCAGCGACACCGAGCAGCAGGGACGGGGACATCAGCGCGTGCCTCCTCCGGAGAAGGTGCCGGTGGGGGTGGTCCCGGCCGTGACCCCGTCAGCGGGGGCGAAGGCGAACATGACGGCGGTGACCCCCGTGTAGGTGCCCCCGGCCCGTGTGGTCGCAGCGTTGGTGCTGGTGGCAGCCGTGGTGCGGGTGGCGGCGTTGCCGGCGCCCGGGCGGGAATGGTGGCTGAGGGCGACGGCGGGCTGGCGCGTCCCGTCGGCCCGGTCGACGCGAGCGACGAGCCGGTCCACCGACGGGGTGATCCGGTCCAGCACCGGCTTGGGGTAGACACCGAGGAACACGATGAAGATGACGAGCGGGGCGATGACCAACCGCTCGTGCCACACCAGGTCGCGAGTCTTCGTGTCCTCCTCGGTCGGCGTGCCGTGGAACACCTGCTGGTAGGCCCAGAGCAGGTAGATAGCGGCGATCACCACGCCGCCGGTCGCCACCACGGCCCACCACCGGTGGGTGAGGAACGTTCCCGACAGCACCAGGAACTCCCCGATGAAGCCGTTGAGCCCCGGCACGCCGATGGAGGCCAGCATCACCAGGGTGAACACGCCGGCCAGGATGGGCGCTGGCGCCTGGAGGCCCTTGAGCCCCGAGACCTTGTCGGTCTTCCGCCGCTCGACGATCCACCCGATGAGGAGGAACAGCGCAGCGATGATCAACCCGTGGTTCAGCATCATGATCACGCCACCGGTCAGGCCCTGGGTGGTGAGGGCGAACGTGCCGAGCAGGATGAAGCCCATCTGGGCCAGCGACGAGTACGCCACCACCCGTTTGAGGTCACGCTGGGCGCACGCCACCACCGCGCCGTAGAGGATGCCGATCACCCCCAGGGTGAGCATCAGGGGGGCCAGCGTATGGGTGGCCTGCGGGAAGAGGTTGAGGTCGAAGCGGATGATCCCGTAGGTCCCGAGCTTGGCCATCACCCCGGCGATCAACGCCGACCCTCCGGCGGGCGCCTCGGCGTAGGCATCGGGCGACCACGTGTGGAAGGGGAAGATCGGGGCCTTGACGGCGAACGCCGACGTGAAGGCCAGGAAGAGGACCACCCCGGCGGTCCCCGAGAGGTGGGTGTGCATGAGCGCGGGGAGCTCGAAGGTGAGCACCCCGGTCTGGGCCTGGTGGATGAAGGCCACGGCGATGATCCCAACGAGAAGGAACGCCGACCCGGCGAAGGTGTAGACGAAGAACTTGATGGCGGCGTACCCCCGCCGGGCGGATCCCCAGCCACCGATGACGAAGTAGGCCGGGACCAGGGTCAGCTCGAAGAAGAGGAAGAACAGCACCAGGTCCAGGGAGACGAAGCTGCCCAGGCAGGCCGCCTCGAGCAGCAGCACCCAGGCCACGAACGAGCGCGGGTCGCGCCGGGCCCGGGCGCCCAGCAAGGCGATCGGGAAGAGCACCGCCGCCATGAGGACGAGGAACAGCGAGATGCCGTCGATCCCGAGGAACCAGTGGATGCCGAGCACCTTCGCCCACACGTGGTTGGAGGTCATCTGGTAGCCGGCGTCGGCCACCTTGAAGCGCACGGCGATCGTGACGGCGAGCGCCAGGGTGGCCATCGCCACCGTCACGCCGAGCGCCTCGTGGAACCACCGGGCCACCCGCTCCCGGGGGACGGCAGCGACCACCACCGCACCGGCGGCGGGCAGCAGGACCAGGACGGTGAGGAAAGGGAACGGGGTGTGCGACATCACGACCACCACAGTCTGGTCACCATGAACCCGAGGAGCGCCACGATGCCCACGGTGATGGCGAGCGCGTAGTTGCGCACGTAGCCGCTCTGCACCCGGCGGAGGGCGCCGCCCGTGCCCCGCACCAGGGCGGCGACCCCGTTCACGGCGCCGTCGATCACCCGGTTGTCGACGACCGTGGCCGTGAACGCCGCCAGCCGGGTTCCCGGCCGGCCGATGGCGAAGTCGAACGCCTCGTTGATGTACCAGGCCTTCTGGAGGAAGGCCGGCTCCAGTTGCGGGTGCTCGGACCGGGTCGCCCAGATCCGGTAGGCGACGGTCACGCCGATCACCGCGACCACGGCGTCGACGACCCCGAGGGTCCAGAGCATGCCCGCCGACTGGTGGGCGTTGTAGAGGTTGGCACCGAAGACCGGGTCGACCCACTGCAGCAGCGTCCCCTTCGCGTACCACGGGAGGCTCAGCACTCCTCCGAAGAAGGCGCACGCCGCCAGGACGACGAGCGGCACCGTCATCGGCCACGGGGACTCGTGGGGCGGCCCGGCCGCGGCATCGTGCCCGCCGGCGACGTCACTGCCCACCCCGTGGGGTCGGTGGTCCCGCCAGCGGTCCTCGCCGAAGAAGGCCAGGGCGGTGAGCCGGGTGATGTAGTAGGCGGTGAACAGGGCGGCGATGATCCCCACCACCCAGAGCACCGGGTAGCGGGCGTAGGCGGCGTCGAGGACGTCGCCCTTCGCCCAGAACCCGACGAGCGGCGGCACGGCGGCGATGGCCAACGTGGCCACGAGGAACGTCCAGAAGGTGAGCTTCATGTAGCGGCGCAGGTTGCCCATGCGCTTCAGGTCCTGGTTGTCGTGGAGGCCGTGGATCACCGAACCGGCGCCGAGGAAGAGCAGGCCCTTGTAGAAGGCGTGGGCGATCATGAGGAAGATGGCCGCCTCGTAGGCTCCCGTCCCCACCGCCAGCATCATGTAGCCCAGCTGGGACACGGTGGAGAAGGCCAGCACCTTCTTGATGTCCTGCTGGGTGGCGGCGATGGTCCCGGCGACGAGCGCGGTGGCGGCGCCCACCGAGGCCACGGTCAACGACGCGTCGGGAGCGGCATGCAAGAGGGGGTTGATCCGGCACATGAGGTAGACCCCGGCCGTGACCATGGTGGCAGCGTGGATGAGGGCGGAGACCGGCGTCGGGCCCTCCATGGCGTCGGCCAGCCACGGGAACAGGGGGATCTGGGCCGACTTGCCCACAGCCCCGACGAACAGGAGCAGGGCGATGGCGGTGATGTTCCCCGACCCGATCTCGTGGAGGTGGCTGAAGATCACCGAGTAGTTGAGCGAGCCGACCTTCTCGAAGGTGAGGAACATGGCGACGAGGAAGCCGGCGTCGCCGATGCGGTTGTAGACGAAGGCCTTCTTCCCGGCCGAGGCAGCCGAGTCGCGGGTGAACCAGAACGAGATGAGCCAGTAGGAGCAGGTGCCCACCCCCTCCCATCCCACGAAGGTGAGGAGCAGGTTGTCCGCCAGGACCAGGATGAGCATCGAAGCGACGAAGAGGTTGAGATAGAGGAAGAACTTCGGGAAGTCCTTGTCGCCCCGCATGTAGGAGATCGAGTACAGGTGGATCAGAGCGCTGATCCCGGTCACGAAGAGCACCATGGTCATCGACAGCGGGTCCACGGTGAACCCGATGTCGACGTGGAGGCCCCCGACCGGCAGCCACGTCCACAGCACTTGGGTGAAGGAGCGCACCGCCGCGTGCACTCCGAGCAGGTCGACGAACACTCCCACCGCCACGACGAAGGACGCCGCCACGAAGATCGTGGCCACGGCGCCGGCGAGCGGATCGGCGAGGCGACGGCCGAAGAAGAGCTGGACGGCGAACCCGACGAGGGGCAGCAAGATGATCAGGGCGGTCACGTGGAGCATCGTCGGATCAGCCCTTCATCAGGTGGAGGTCGTCGGCGACGGCGCTGTTGCGCCGCCGGAAGATGGCCACCACGATGCCCAGGCCCACTACGACCTCGGCCGCCGCCACCACGAGGACGAAGAAGACGAGGACCTGACCCCCGATGTCGCTCAGCATACGGGCGAACGTGACGAACGTCAGGTTGGCGGCGTTCAACATGAGCTCGACGCACATGAACATCACGAGGATGTTGCGCCGCACGAGAAGCCCAAGCGCGCCGATGGCGAAGAGCACGGCCGCCAGCCCCAGGTACCACCCACCGGCAATGGTCACCCCACGACCTCCTGTTCTTCGCCTATGACGTTCCCGTCGCCGGACGCAGCGTCCGGGTCGTCGGGGTCGGGGGTGGCCGGCGGGCGACGGGCGAGGACCACGGCGGCGACGACGGCGATGACGAGGAGCGCGGAGGTGACCTCGAAGGGGAAGAGGTAGGTGGTGAAGACCGACTTCCCGAGCTTGGCCACGTTGCTGCCGGGGCCGTTCGCCGCCCCCGCCACCTCGGGAGCCCCGGTGGCCCAGTGCGAGACGAGCCCCAGGACGAGGACGCCAGCCGTCCCCAGCGCGATCAGGAGGACGGCGAGCGGCCGCTGGCCCCGGAGTGGCTCGAACCGGATGTTCTCCTCCCGGTCCACGCCGAGGAACATGATCACGAAGAGGAACAGCACCACGACGGCGCCGGCGTAGACGATGACCTGGATGGCCGCGAGGAAGTCGTCTCGCTGGAGCAGGAACAGGACGGCGATGCCGAACAACGTCATCACCAGCATCAACGCCGCGTGGACGGGGTGCCGGGCCAGCACGACGCCGACCGCCCCGATGAGAACGGCGGCGGCGGCGATGACGAAGGTGACCACGTCGACCGTCGAGGCACGGGTCACGGTCACGCCGGTGGCGCTCACTGCGGCCAGCGTCGAGTGGACCATCAGGGTGGTGGCGGCCAGCTTCACGACGCGTGCTCCTCGGGCTCCCCGCCCCGGGCGCGCTCCAGCGCACCGGCGTGGTCCCGGGCGGCGGTCACCCGGTGCTTGCGCCCGGCGCCCGGGGCGAACCGCTCCGCCTTCTCCCGCATCCGACCCAACGCCCCACGGGGACCCCGCTTGGACGCCGGCAGCTCGGCGGGGACGAGGTGGCGCTCCAGGGTGACCCGGAGCTGCTTGGAGCCGGTGGCGGCGTCGTCCCGCCGCCCGCTCTGCCCCCCTTCGGGGGTGCGCGTCCCGTAGCCCAGCTCACCGGACCACTGGACCTCACCCTCGAAGCTGGCGTCTCCCGACGGCGACGTGGCTCGCATCCACCCCGAGGTGTAGAGATCGTCGCCTTCCCGCCAGTCCTCCCACGGCTGGTGGCGGGGCCGGCCGTCGTCATCGACGAGGAGCTCGCGCTTGGTGTAGATGGCGTCGTTGCGGTTGGTGAAGGAGAACTCGAAGAGCTTCGACTCGGTGATGGCCTCGGTCGGGCACGCCTCGACGCACAGGTCGCAGTGGATGCACCTGAGGAAGTTGATCTCGTAGACGTAGCCGTAGCGCTCGCCGGGAGAGACCGGGTGGTCGGGCGGGTTGTCGAGGCCGCGCACGTAGATGCAGTCCGCCGGGCACACCCCGGCGCACAGCTCGCAGCCGATGCACTTCTCCATCCCGTCCTCGTAGCGGTTGAGCACGTGGCGCCCGTGCTGGCGCGGCTGCTTCGGCCGTTTCTCCTCGGGGTACTGCCGGGTCACGGGGAGCCGGCCGAGGTGCTCGAGGGTGAGCTTGAAACCGCCGAGGAAGTGCTGTCGCTGGCGGGGGGGTCCTTCGTCGGGCATCAGGCCTCGCTCTCCTCGTGCCCCGGGGCCACCGTGGCCGGCGGGCGCTGCCAGAGCCGGACGCCCACCGGAGGGATGATGGCCCGCTCGGACTCGCGCGCCGCCCCGATCGAGAACGCCCGCATCATGAGGGCACCGGCCACCACCACGCCTCCGGTGATGGCCAGTCCCCACCAGGCATCGATGACGAACCCGGCGACCATCATGAGCCAGCCGAGCGAGATCGGGATGAGCCGCTTCCAGCCCAGATCCATCAGCTGGTCGTAGCGCATCCGGGGAAGGGCGGCCCGGAGCCACACGAACACGAAGAGGAACACGATGGTCTTCCCCAGGAACCAGAGGATGGGCCAGAGCCACTGGGTATGGGGGATGTGCGGAGCGGGGCCGTCCGGGCCGCCCAGGAACAACGTGACCACGATGGCCGACATCGTGATGGTGTTCATGAACTCGGCCAGGAAGAAGAGGGCGAAGCGGATCGACGAGTACTCCGTGTGGAACCCCCCGACCAGCTCGGACTCCGCCTCGGTGAGGTCGAAGGGCGGCCGGTGGGTCTCGGCCACCATCGCCACGAAGAAGATGAGGAAGGGCACGACGCCGAGCCGCACGGCGTTCCACTGCCAGGCGTGGAGCGCCTGGGCGTCCACGATGGCCCGGGTGCTGAGCGAGCCCGTGACGAGGACGACCATGACCACGCTGAGCCCGAGGGCGGCCTCGTAGGAGATCATCTGGGCCGACGCCCGGACCGAGCCGAGCAGCGGGTACTTCGACCCCGACGACCACCCGGCCAGCATCACGCCGTAGACGCCGATCGCCGACATGGCGAGCAGGAAGAGAATGCCCATGGGCGGGTCGGCCAGCTGGAGCTCGAAGGTGTGACCGGCCACCGTCACCACCCCACCGACAGGCACGATGGCGAAGGCGAGGAAGGCGGGAAGGATCGTGAGGTAGGGCGCCAGCTTGAAGACGACCCGATCCGAGCGCTCGGGGATGAGATCTTCCTTGAAGAAGAGCTTGATCCCGTCGGCCAGGGTCTGCATGATCCCGAACGGACCGGCCCGGTTGGGCCCGATCCGGCTCTGCATGTCCGAGATGACCTTGCGCTCGAACCAGATCATGAGCATGACCGAGACCATCAGGGCGGCGAAGACCACCACGACCTTGATCAGGACGATGACGAAGACAGCCAGGTCGACCCCGTGGGCGAAGAGCGGATCGCCGGCGGCGAGCAGGGGAAGCGCGGTGCCGGTCACGGGATCGACTCCAGCCTGACCTCGACGACGGGATGGCGTCCGTCGACCAGCACGCCGGCGGTCACCTCGCCCAGCGGCACGTTCCAGTCGGCGGCGACGACCTTGCGGGGAAGCATCGGGTCCACGTCGACCTCGACGTCGATGCTCGTCGTCGCCGTCCGGAGGCGGATCCGATCACCGGGTCCGACACCGAGATCGTCGAGATCGTGGGGGCTCACCCGGAGAGCGGTGGCCTCCACCAGGCGAGCCAGGGACGGGGACGACGACACGGCGTCACCGAGATCGTAGAGCCGGCGGCCCACGGTCAGGCGGTGCGTGTAGGCATCGGTCGGGGCCACGTGGGGCGCGTCGACCCCAGCGGGAAGGGCCAGGATCGGCGGTCGGGCCGTACCCTCCGGCTCGGTCTCGGCGCCGGTGCCGGGGGTGGCGCCGGTGGCAGGAGCAGGAGCGGGAGCGGGCGGCTCGGCCAGCCCTGCCCGTGGCGGTGCGCCCTGACGCTCCACGGACTCGATGCCCGGGAAGGCGATCGGATCGAGGAGTGCCGGTGCCGGGCGCCGCGCCGGTCCCGGGCCGAGGGGCACGACCACGCCGTCCTCCGCCCCTCGGGCGTCGAGCATGGCGTGGGTCAGACCGCGGTGGGCGGGTGCGACACGCTCGATCTCGTCCCACGCCGCCGCCACCGACTCGGGGGCGAGCTCGGTCCCGATGTGGGCGGCGAGCTCCACGGCGATCATCCAGTCGGCCCATGCCTGGCCGGGAGGGACCAGCTTCTGGGCGACCCGGCTCACCCTGCCCTCGACGTTCGTCGTCGTGCCGGCGCGCTCGTGGGCGGCGGCGGCGGGCAGCACCACGTCGGCCCGGTCCACGACCGGACCCGGGGTCGAGGCCACGGCGACCAGGAAGCCAGCGGCGTCGAGCGCCCGTTCGGCCATGGCCCGGTCGGGGAAGTCGGAGAGCGGGTCGGCGCCCAGCACCACGAGGGCCTCCGGCTTCCCCGGATCGTCACCGGCCAGGGCCGCCAGCATGGCCCGGGCATCGAGGCCCCGCTCCGAGGGCACCGATCCCCATGCCTCGGCGAACCACGCCCGCCCCTCTTCCAGGCCCACCCGGCCGGGAAGCAGGCCGGGGGCCATCCCCATGTCGATCGCCCCGTGGACGTTCCCCCGACGGAGCGCCGGCAGGAAGCGGACACCGGGGAGCGCTGCCGTCAGGGTCAGGGCCGCGTCGGCGACCAGACCCTCGTGCTCGGCGATCGTCGGCCGTCCCAGCACCACGACCACCCGCGGCGCACCGGCCAGCTCCCGGGCCCGACCGAGGGCCGTCGGGTCGATCCCGTCGGGCACCGGCGCACCGTCGTCGACGAGGGCCCGCGCCACCGCCGCCACGTCGCCGGGTCGGTAGCGCAGCGACACGGCCGCGCTCGGAGTGATCGCCGAGCGCTGCGGGGCCAGCTCGATCACCGAGACCTTGCCGGCCCGCGCCGCACCGAGCAGCCGGAGGAACAGCACCGGGAGCTCCTCGCGGAGGTCGCCCGAGATCACCACCACCGTGTCGGCCGCCACCATCTCGTCAATCGTCGCCCGGGGCAGGCCGGCCACCAGGTCTCCCGGCAGCCCGTCGGCCATCTGGGCGTCGACGGAGTCGGTGCCGAGCACGCCCTTGGCCAGCCGGGTCCACAGGTAGGCGGCCTCGTTGGTGAGCCGCGCCCCGCCGAGCACGCCCACCGACCGGGCGCGCCGGGCGTCACCGGCCCGCGCCGCCGCCGCCTTCAGACCGGCGGCCGCCGCCGCCAGCGCCTCGTGCCAGGACACGGCCACGAGGCGCCCGTCCTTGCGCACCAGGGGCTCGGTGAGCCGCTGGTCGCCGTTGACCGTCTCGTAGGCGAAGCGGCCCTTGTCGCACAGCCACCCGTGGTTGACGGGATCGGCGTCGATCCCGAGGAGCCGGGTCACCCGGTTGGCCGAAGACTGGACGGCCACGCGGCAGCCCACGGCGCAGGTCGTGCAGGTGGACTCCACCTGGTCGAGGTCCCACGGGCGCGCCGAGAACCGGTACGGCGCCGCCGTGAGGGCACCCACCGGGCAGATCTGCACGGTGTTGCCCGAGAAGTAGGAGGTGAACGGGTGGTCGGGGAAGGTGGCGACCTCCAGGAGCTCGCCCCGCCCGGCGAAGTCGATCTGGGCCTCTCCGGCGACCTCGGCGGCGAACCGCGTGCAGCGGCTGCACTGGATGCAGCGCTCGCGGTCGAGCAGCACGAGCTCGGAGATCGGGATCGGCTTCTCGAAGTGGCGCTTCTCCTCGACGAACCGGCTCTCCCCCGGCCCGTAGGCGAGCGTCTGGTCCTGGAGCGGGCACTCGCCACCCTTGTCGCACACCGGGCAGTCCAGCGGATGGTTGACGAGGAGGAATTCGAGAACGCCGTCCTGGGCCTTTTTCACCTTCGGCGAGTCGGTGGTGACCTCGGCGCCTTCGGCGACCTCCACGAAGCACGACGGCTGGAGCGTGGCACCCCGCGGGCCGCTCACCTCGACCAGGCACATCCGGCACACGCCGACCGACGCCATCCTCGGGTGGTAGCAGAACCGGGGGATGAACGTGCCGGCGCGCTCGGCCGCGGCGATCAGCATCTCGCCCTTCGGGGCCGTGACCGTGCGTCCGTCGAGCGTGAACGTGACGACGTCCTCGGGCGGTGAGCTGGCGGCACCGCCGTCGGTGGCGGCGGCCCCGTCGTCCCCGCCGGCGGCGGCGGTCGCTCCCGGGGAGCCGGCGGCGGTGACGCGGGTGGTGGAGGCGGTGGGATCAGCCAAAGGGACAGCCTCCTTCCTTGATGTGGACGAGGAACTCGTCGCGGAACATCTTGATAGCCGAGCCGATGGAGGACGGGATGGACGGTCCGAGCACGCAGATGGTGGTCTGCTGGGGTGGCCAGGTCAGTCCCGGCGCGATGTTGTCGCAGGCGTCGAGCAGCAGGTCCAGGTCCTCCTCCCGGCCGTGACCGGACTCGATCCGGGCCATGATCCGCTCCAACCATCCCGATCCTTCCCGGCATGGCGTGCACTGCCCGCACGACTCGCGGGCGAAGAACCGGGTGATGCGCCACGCCGCCCGTACGGCGCAGGTGTCCTCGTCCATGACGACGACCGACCCGGAGCCGAGCATCGAGCCGGCCCCAGCCACCTCGTCCTGGCCCAGGGGGAGGTCCACCTGTTCCGGACCGAACCACGGCGCCGAGACCCCGCCGGGGATGAACGCCTTCAGCTGCCGGTCGCCCGGGATCCCGCCACCGAGGACCGGGGCGAAGATGAGGTCGGCGAAGGTGGTCTTCACCATCTCGATCTCGAAGACGCCCGGGTGCCGCACGTGCCCGGCCAGCGCGAACAGCCGCGTCCCGGTCGACTTTCCCTCGCCCAGGGCGGCGAAGGCGGCGCCGCCGTGGAGCATGATCCACGGCAGGTTCGACATGGTCTCGACGTTGTTGACGACGGTCGGCTCGCCGTAGAGCCCGATCGCCGCTGGGAAGAACGGCGGCTTGATCCGGGGGAACCCGCGCTTGCCCTCCAGGGACTCGATGAGGGCGGTCTCCTCGCCGCAGATGTAGGCACCGGCGCCGGGATGGACGACGAGGTCGATCGAGAACCCGGAGCCGAAGATGTCCTCGCCGACCGCCCCGTGGTCGTAGGCGTCGTTCAACGCCGCCTGGACCCGCTCGAGGCCGAGCGCGAACTCCCCCCGCAGGTAGATGAAGGCCTGCGAGACCTGGAGGGCGTAGGCGGCGATCAGCACCCCTTCGATCAGCTGGTGGGGGTCACGCTCGACGAGCAGATGGTCCTTGAACGTCGCCGGCTCGCTCTCATCGCCGTTCACCACCAGGTAGGACACAGGGTTCTTGCGGAGCATCGACCACTTCCGGCCGGCCGGGAACCCGGCGCCGCCCCGCCCGAGCAGGCTGGCGGCGTCGACCTCGGCGGCGACGGCCTCGGGGGTCATGGTGAGCGCCTTGCGCAGGCCCTCGTACCCCCCGGTGGCGAGGTAGCGCTCCAACGTGTGGGAGTCGGGATGGCCCATCCGGGCCGTCACGATCTTCGGCGCCTCGGTGATGGCCATCAGTGATCGCCCTTCTCCGCCTCGGCCGCCCGGCGCGCCTTCGCCTCGGCCATCGCCGCCCGCTCGGCGGCGATGCGGTCCCGCCCGACACGGAGGCCGCCACTGCGGCGCACCCGGATCAGGGTCCCGTGACGGGGGACCTCACCGTCGCGGGCGCCGGCGCGCAGGTCGGCGACCAGCCGGTCGAACGACTCGGGGGTCTGGGCGCCCACGTAGCGGTGGTTGACCTGGACGCAGGGCGCTCGGTCGCAGTCGGCCAGGCACTCGGCCTCCTCCAGGGTGATCGTCCCGTCGGTCGTGGTCCCGCCCACCCCGATCCCGAGCGACGCGCCGGCATGCTCGAGGAGCTCCTCGGCCCCCCGGAGCAGGCACGCGATGTTCGTGCAGACCGACACCACGTAGGTCCCGACCGGTTCGGTGTGGAGCATGTCGTAGAACGACGCCGTCCCGCGTACCTCGGCCGGCGTGAGGCCCACCAGGTCGGCGATCTCGACGATGGCGTCCGGGCACAGCCAGCCGTCCTGCCCCTGGGCCAGGTGGCACAGGGGGATCAGGGCCGAACGCGGCTCGGGATAGAGGGCGATCAGCTGGCGGGCCTGGTCGAGCACCTCGGGCGTCAGGTGGCCGCCGGCCTTCCGGGTCCGCACCGCCGGGGCCGGGACCGGAGCGGCGGCCGGGGTCGGAGGGGGCTCGCCCGTCACCGGTCCACCTCCCCCATGACCGGGTCCACCGAGGAGCACACGGCCACGGCGTCGGCGATCAATCCCCCCCGCATCATCACGGGGAGCGACTGGAGGTTGACGAAGCTGGGCCCGCGGATGTGCATCCGGTACGGCTTGGAGGAGCCGTCGGAGACCAGGTAGCACCCGAGCTCACCCCGGGGCGACTCGATGGCCACGTACACCTCACCTTCGGGCACCTTGAACCCCTCCGTGAACACCTTGAAGTGGTGGATCAGCGCCTCCATCGACTCGTCGATCCGGGCCCGGGGCGGAGGGGTCACCTTCTTGTCCTGGAGGCGGTAGTCGCCGGGCGGCATGCGCTCGACGACCTGGCGGATGATCCGGATCGACTCGCGGAGCTCGTTCAGGCGGACGGAGTACCGGTCGAAGTTGTCCCCGTAGGTGCCGACGATCACGTCGAAGTCGACCTGGTCGTAGTGGAGATAGGGCATGGCGCGCCGGAGATCCCAGGGGATCCCGGTGGAGCGCAAGATGGGGCCGGTCACCGACAGGGCCAGGGCCTCCTCGGCCGAGATCGTCCCGATCGACTCGGTGCGCTGCCGGAACAGCGGCTGGCCCGTCAGGAGCTCGTCGTACTCGTCGAGGCGCGGCATCACCGTGTCGCAGATCACCGTCACGTCGTCCTCCCACCCGTCGGGGAGGTCGGCGGCCACGCCACCGGGGCGGATGTAGTTGTGGTTCATCCGCAGGCCCGTCGTCTTCTCGAAGAAGGCGAGGACCATCTCCCGCTCCCGGAACCCGTAGATCATCATCGAGGTGGACCCGAGGTCCATCCCGTTCGTCGCCATCCACATGAGGTGGGAGGACACCCGGTTCAGCTCGGACATGAGCATCCGGATCCACACCGCACGGTCGGGGACCTCCACCCCGAGCAGCGCCTCGGTGGCGAGGGAGAACACCAGCTCGTTGTGGAGCGGGGACAGGTAGTCCATCCGGGTGACGTTGGTGGCGCCCTGGACGTAGGTGAGCTCCTCGCCGGTCTTCTCCATCCCGGTGTGCAGGTAGCCGATCACCGGCTTGGTACGGAGCACCGTCTCCCCGTCGAGCTCCAGCATGAGACGCAGCACCCCGTGGGTCGACGGGTGCTGGGGACCCATGTTGATGATCATGGTCTCGTCGTCGGACAGCTCGACGTCGATGTCCGCCGAGTCCACCACGTGGCCTTCGGGCAGACGGAGCACGGCGCCCGCCTCACGCCGAAGCTCACCGGGGCCCGTGGCCTTCCGGCGCCGCAGCTCCTGGTCCCCTTCGGACGTCTCGGCCACGAGGCCGGCTGGCTCGCCCCCCGTTTCGGGCCCGCGGGCGAAGAACTCGTCGTCGGGCCGGGCGGGTCGCGGTGAACCGGTCGGCCCGGAGGTCGGCTTGGGTGGAGGCGGCGCGCTCATGCCGGGGTCATCTTGCGGTGATCTCTCGCTCACCGGGGTCCCGGGGCTTCTTTGAACTGGACGGGGACGCGCCCGACGCCGTAGTCCTTCCGGAGCGGGTGCCCCTCCCAGTCCTCGGGCATCAGGATCCTGGTGAGATCGGGGTGGCCTTCGAAGACGATGCCGAAGAGGTCGAAGACCTCCCGCTCCATCGCCTCCACGCCGGGGTAGACGTCGAAGAGGGTGGGGACGGACGGATCGGACTCGGGCACCTGCACCCGGACCCGGACCCGGCGACGTTGGCTCAAGGAAAGCAGGTTGACCACCACTTCGAACCGCTCGGGATCCACGCCCTCGGCGACCTGCCGATCGCCGAGGAGCAGGTAGTCGACGGCACATAGGTCGGCACACATCTCGAACCCGGCGTCGCGGTAAGCCTGGACGGCCCCGACGTAGGCGCCCCTGGCGACGAACGCCACCTCCTGGTGCGGACGACCGGGCACGCGGGAGGACGACCCGCCCGCCGTGTTGACCTCGCCTGTCGTCATGACAGCGGCTCTCCGACACTGCGGGCGATGACCGGGTTCCGCTTCGGGGTGCCGACATGCAGCGCGTCGGGTCGGTCCGGAGTCCACCCCTCGGTCCGTTCGTCGGCGTGCGTCCGCCCGTCGTCGGTGTCGGCCCCCTGCTCGTCGGCCAGACCCCGGTCCGACCCCGAGGGGCGCGCCGTCGCCAGCCGAGCATGGCGGGTGATGTCGCCCGTCCGCACCTTCTCGTGGAGGGTGAGGATGGCGTGCATGAGGGTCTCCGGGTTGGGCGGGCACCCCGGGGCGTAGACGTCGACCGGGACCACCTGGTCCACGCCCTGGACGATGGCGTAGTTGTTGAACATGCCCCCGGTCGAGGCACACACGCCCATCGAGAGGACCCACTTCGGCTCCATCATCTGGTCGTAGACCTGGCGGAGCACCGGGGCCATCTTCTGGGACACCCGGCCGGCCACGATCATGAGGTCGGCCTGCCGGGGCGAGGAGCGGAACACCTCCATCCCGAACCGGGCCAGGTCGAAGTCCGACGCTCCTGCCGACATCATCTCGATGGCACAGCAGGCCAGACCGAAGGTGGCCGGCCACATCGAGTAGCGCCGCGCCCATCGGACCAGGTCCTCCAACCGGCCGGTCATGAAGTTGTGCTGCAGGTCCTCGAGTCCCACGTTCCTCTCCGCCCCTACGCGGCCTGGCCCGGGCCCGAGGCGGCGGCCGCCGCGGGCTCGACGTCGGGGGAGGCGACCGGGGGTCCGGAGGCGAGGGGGTCCGGGTTCCCACTGATCCGGGCGATCGTCGAGTCCGAGGTCCGCGACGGCATCGCCCGCTCCAGATGCTTCGCCGGCGCCCAGCTGAGCGCGCCGTTGCTGACCAGGTAGAGGAACGACACGAACACGATCCCGGCGAACACGAGGATCTCCACGAGACCGAAGGTCCCGAGCTGGTGGAAAACGACCGCCCACGGGTAGAGGAAGACGATCTCGATGTCAAAGATGATGAAGATCATCGCCACCAGGTAGAAGCGGACCGGGAACCGGCTCGGCGGCTCGATGTCGGGGACGATCCCGCACTCGTAGGGGGCCACCTTCGCCGCCGTCGGCCGCTTCTTCGGGGCCAGCATCGACGAGCCCACGAACGACAGCGCGGCGAACAGCAGGCCGAGCACGATCAGCACGAGGATGGGCAGGTATTGATCCACGGTGGAATCGTTTTACCACGCTCGATCCGCCGGGGCACATCGAGCCAGGGCACAACCAGGGCGGGCACGGGCCGCGGAGCACGCGGCCGCGGCGTGCCAGGCACGCGGCCCGACCGCGTACGCTGAGGGACCGTGCCGACCCCCGCCGAACCCGCCGTGCCGCCGTCCGCCGATCCGGGGATGGCAACCCTCGCCACCGCGGAGGTTCCGGCCACCCTGCCCTCCGAAGCGACCGTGGCCCGGAGATCAGGCGTCGATCGCGTCCACGACGTCCTCGTCATCGGCGGTGGGCCCTCGGGGTCGGCGTGCGCCTACTGGCTGGCCGAGGCCGGCTGGGACGTCGTCCTCGTGGAGCGGAAGCGGTTCCCCCGGGTAAAGACGTGCGGAGACGGCCTCACCCCCCGCTCGGTACGACAGCTCGCCGACATGGGCCTGGAGGACGCGCTCGCCGGCGCGCACCGGTATGACGGGCTCCGCACGCACGCCTTCGGGCGCGTGCTGGAACTTCCCTGGCCGTCCCATCCCGACTTCCCCTCCCATGGCTACGTCATCACCCGCTACGACCTGGACCATATCGTCAACGACCGCGCGGAGAAGGCAGGCGCGACGGTGTGGCAGGGGACCGAAGCGGTGGCCCCCCTGGTCGATCCCCGCGGCCCGACGGACACCGGTCCGACGGGCAGGCAGGATCCCCCCGCCCTACGGCGTGGGAGCGACGCGAGGGGGGATGGCGGGACCCGGCTCCCGGCCTGTACCGGCGCCGTCGTGAGAGACACGAAGACCGGGCGCACCCGTGAGGTCCACGCCCGCTACGTCGTCGTGGCCGACGGGGCGAACTCCCGGTTCGGCCGAGCCCTCGGGACCTCCAGGAACCGGGCCCAACCGATGGGCATGGCCCTGCGCGGCTACTACCGCTCCCCCCGGCACGACGACACGTTCATCGAGTCCCATCTGGACATCAGGGATGCCAACGGCGCCACCGTCCCCGGCTACGGCTGGATCTTCCCTGTCGGCGACGGACGGGTGAACGTGGGCGTCGGGCTGCTCTCCACGGACCAGCGGTGGAAAGGCGTGAACACCTCGACCCTCATGGACGCCTTCGTCCGCTACGCACCGGCGTCGTGGGGTCTCTCCCCGGAAAGCTGCCTGGGACCGCCGACCGGTGGAAAGCTCCCGATGGGGCTGTCGGTATCGCCCCGCATTGGGCCGACCACCCTCGTCGTGGGGGATGCCGCCGGGGCGATCAACCCGTTCAACGGAGAGGGGATCGCCTACGGCTACGAGACCGGCCGCCTCGCTGCGGCTGCGCTGGGCGAGGCGCTGAGCGGCGACGGCGCCGCGGCCCTCGATCGCTACGAGCAACGGCTGGACGACACGTACCGCCTCTATTTCCGGGTGGCCCGGGCGTTCGTCCGCATGATCAGCCGGCCGGAGCTCATGAAGGTGTGCGTCGGGACGGGTATGCACTCCGAGACGCTGATGGCCTGGATCCTGAGGATCATGGCCAACCTCCTCCGACCCGACGAGCTGGGCCCGGCGGAGGCCGCCTACCGGGCCTTCGCCGCGGTGGCCGCCCGCTACCCGCCGGCCTGACGCGCACCGGCGGACAACCAGCGGGGCACCCCGTCATCGCATCGCCGCCTCAGCCGGCGCACACCCTCAGCCGGCGCGGTGCGTCCGTGCCCGGTGCCACCGACAGCCCGCAGCGAGCACGCCGGCCTGGTCATCCGGCGGCATCCGCCGCCAACCGCTTGGTCATCGCGTCGTAGGGGGGCGTGACCGTCGTTCCCGGGATGGGCGTGCCGATGCCAACAGGTTGCAGCACTGCTTCGACCCGGCCGCCGAACAAGTAGGCGTCCCCCTGCGTGATGGTTCCCGGACGACCCGGAACGGTGAAGGTCGTGACGTAGGAGTACACCTGGACGCCCGCGGCCGGGGCAAGCGTGACCGGCGTCACCTGGGCCGACGCTCCGGCAACACCCGCCGCGGCAATGACCTTGGTCTGGAAGGTGGTGTAGCAGCTCAAGAAGTTGGGCTTCTGGAACGCCGCTTCCGCTGCCGTCGCCTCGGCTGCCGTGTCGAGGACCGTGGTACGCGAGCTCATCTGGAGGTTGGAGCCGGCGGGACCGACGAACACCGGCGAGGCGACGTCGGCCTGCTGGTCGGGTGCGCTCACGCCGGCGAACACCCCGTCGACCTGGTCCAGGGGGAGCCCGAGGCAGGTGGCCAAGGGGGCCATCGCCTGGCTGGCCGCCAGCTTCTCCGCCGGCGTGGGGAAGACACCCGTTCCCGTTCCCGTCGCCCACCCCGAAGGCAGGTCGGTGAGGTGGAGGTTGACCGACTCGGCCAGCGTGACGGCAGGCGAGGCCGCGGTGGTCGGAGGCGGTACGGCCTCCGGGGTCACCGACGTGGACGAGCTCTCGTAGTGCTTGGCGAGGAGGTACCCCCCGGCCGCGACCACCACCACGAGGAGGACCACGAGGAGGACCAGCGTGCGCCGGTGGTGCGCTGCCTCACCCTGCTCCGCGCCGGCGTCATCAGCTCCCGCGGGGATCGCGGCATCTGCCCCTGCGGCCAGCGGATCTGGCCACACGGCTGCACCGGTACGCGGGTCGATGATCGGCTGCTGGTCGCCCGGGAAGGGCCCAGCGCCACCGGCGCCGGAGGCGGCCGCCCCCACCGGTGGTGGGCTCGGCGCGCCGGCATCGACCCCCGGACCAGGAGCGGGAGGATGCGGGCTCGGGACCCCAGCAACGACGCCGGGAGGAGGGGGGGCGGGTGTTGGCGGCGCCTGGGAAGGGGCGGGTGTTGGCGGCGGGGAGACCGGAGGCCCGGCGGCGACCGGTGACGGCGCTTTGTACCGCCTGATCCACGCCGGGAGCGCCTGGTCGAGGTACGCCGCCTGCCCGGGAGAGACGTTGTCGGCGGGGAGGAGGAAACGCACCTGCTGTGCCCCGGCCGTAAGCGTCATCACCATGGCGATGCGGCCATCGGGAAGGTTGGTCTGCTCACGGCACGAACCGGTATCGATCGCGGCCCACGGAAGCAGCCGCTCGGTGCCGGGTTGCGGACCGCGAACGCCGATACCCGCCTCGGTGAACAGCAGGCTCAGACCTTCGGTCGGTGCGGCCCCCTGCGCGGGGTCGCCCGCCAGCGCGACCCCGTCGAGCAGCATGCCCTCGGGCGGGAGATCGGATGCTGCGACCGTCATCTGGCGCTCCTTCTCGTGTCGTGGGACCTCGTCGTCCCGCCGGCCGACCGCGCCGAGGGTGCCTCGGCGGGAGGTCGGACCCTGACCACTGTCCGCGGCATGATCGCTACATTATGGCTGGCCCGGGACCCGAGCGCTGCCAACGACCGGGCAGCCTCCCGACTGTCCCACCCTCCTCGCCATCCCGTAGGATGCGAGACGCATGACGAAGGTCGTACCCAGGGTGCACGACGGGATGGCCGCCCTATGACCCACCTGTCCCTCCCGCCGTTCGGGTTGACCGCCGTCTGGCGCGTGCTGACCACCTTCACCTCCGGTCCGTGGGCGCTCGCCACCCTCATCGGAGAGATGGTGCTCCTCGGGTGGTACCTCCGCGGTGTCCACATCCTGGCACTGCGCGGCCGCCGGTGGCCCGTGCGCCGGACACTGGCGTTCACCGGCGGCGTCGTCTCGCTGGCGCTGGCCTGGCAGTCGGGGATCCCCGTCTTCGCCGAGTCCATCTTCACGGTGCACATCCTCCAGCACCTGCTGTTGATGTCGGTGGCGCCGATCCTGTTCGCCATCTCCTCACCGGTGACCCTGGCGATGCAGACGATCGAGCGGCATCGGAAGGTCGCGCTCCTGAAGGTCTTCAACTCTCGGGGCATGCGGTTGGTGACGAACCAGATCTTCGGGGGGGTCGGCAACTACGGGATCATGTTCTGGTTCTTCCTCGACCACGGGATCGCCGTCGCGATGCCCCGTCCCGCGCTCATGGACCTGGTCAACGTCCTGTTCCTCGTGTTCGGTGCCCTGGTGTGGTGGCCGGTTCTCTCGATCGACTACCTCGGCCGGCGCCGGTACCCCGACTCCATCCGTGTCCTGCTGGCCGCGGCGGGCATGCCGTTCGACACCATCGTGGCGATCAGCCTGCTGATGGGCGGCGCAACGGCGTCGATCGCGCCGAAGATGTACACGATCGCCAACGTCCAGGAAGGCGCCCAGGCGTTCTGGATCCTGGTCATGTTCATCTCCGGGGTGGGCGCCGCCTTCCCCGCGTGGCAGTGGCTGAAGAGCGAGCAGCACAAGAGCGCCCGCAACGACGCGCTCCTCGAGCGGGCCGTGGTGCGGACCGACTCCCGCTACGGCTGGTGGGCGAACGGAGGGGAGGTGTCCATCGAGGCGGACGGGACGATGCGCGTGCCATGGGCGACCGACGCGAGCCCTGACGGAGACTGAGACCGGTGGGCCGGGGATCCAACCTGCCCGGGCAGTACCTCGACACGCTGGTCACCCACCGCGCCGAGCTGGCGCTGCTTCTCGCCGCCGCCATCGTGGGTGTCCTGCTCTGGCGGTGGGCAAGGGCCACGGTCCCCCCGCCGGCGAAGCAACGTGCCGCTCGCCGACCCGACCCGACCGCGGCGCATGGGTCTGTGGCCGGGCCGGTGCCGGCGGTCGGGACCGCGGGGAATGGCGACCTTCCGGTGCCGGCCATCCTGCGCTCCATGGTGGGCACCACCGAGCCACGGTCGAGGAAGCTCCTGCGTACGGGGACCGGCCTGCTGTGGGTGCTCGACGGCATCCTCCAGGCTCAGCCGGACATGCCGCGCCGGTTCGTCCCGATGGTGATCGAACCCGCCTTTGCCGGCCAGCCCGGGTGGCTGGCGCACCTCGACCGCTTGGGGATCAACCTCTGGACCGGCCACCCCGTCACCACCGACGCGTTCACGGTCTTCCTGCAGGTCGCCATCGGGTTGGCGATCCTGCTGGGCGGCGACGGGGTGATCGGCCGGGCCGGTCTGTCGGTGTCGGTCGGCTGGGGGCTGACCGTCTGGGTCCTGGGCGAGGGCATGGGCGGGATCCTGGCCCGGGGTGCGACCTGGCTGTCGGGCGTGCCGGGGGCGGCGCTGTTCTACGTCGCGGCCGCGGTCGTGCTCCTCGCCGTGCCCCCGGCGGCATGGAGGCGCGAGGAGAAGCGGGTCGGCGCCCGGGTCACCGCGGTCATCGGCGGGCTCTGGCTGGCGCTCGCCGTGGTCCAGGCCCTTCCCTCCGAAGGCTTCTGGACCCGCGGCCCCCTCTCGCGGGTCTTCGCCGGCGCAGCCGGGAACTCTCAGCCGGCGGCGATCTCCGCTCCGATCACGGCCATGGCGCACCTGGCGGCCCGGGACCCGGCGGCGGTGAACGCGGGCATCGTCGGTGTCCTCGTCGTGCTGGGGCTCGGCATGATCGCCGGCCGGCATCGACGGGGGTGGCTGTGGGCCAGCCTCGTCTGGCTGGCTGTCACCTGGTGGCTGGGCATGGACTTCGGGGTCCTCGGAGGTGTCGGGACCGACCCCAACTCGGCCGGCCCTCTGGCGCTCTTCGTCGTCGCCGCGCTCGTCGCCCTCGCCCCGGCCGGCGCCACCGCCGACGCGGCCGACGCGGCCGAGGCCCCGGCCGTACCGGCCGGTTGGCGCACGGCGCTCTCCCTCTGGCTGTGCACCGCAGCTGCGATCGCTACGGCGTGGACCGCCGTCCCCGTGCTCGGCGCCCTCCCGACGGCGGCGGCTACCCCGGCTGTCGAGACGGCGGCCCTGCTGGCAACCAGGCGGACCGACGTGGAGGTCCTGCCCGCCCGCACCGCAGCCTCCCTGCCGGGTACAGGGAGCCGGGAGCCGATCCGGCCACCCCGCCGGGAGCCGATCCGGCCGGCTCAGCCCGGTTGGCGGACGGTGGCTTCCCGAGCCTGGGTCGCCAGCGCCTCTGCCAGCGCGTCACCGGCCACGTCGGTCACGAAGGCGAGCTCGGCTTCTCCGTGGGCCAGCGACGGGAACGCCACCTCGTAGGGCCCCGGAGCGAACGCCACCCCCCGGTCGAGCATGGCGGTGAAGAAGCGGGCGTAGAGGCCGGTCGCCGCCGACGCCTTCGCCTCCTCGTAGTCGCCGACCGGTCCGGTGCCGGTGGGGGTGAAGAACACGCCCACCAGCGGCCCGACGGCGGGAACCTGGACGGCCATGCCCGCGCCTTCCGCATCGAGCACGTCGCCGAGCACGCCCGCCAGCCGATCGGCGAACCGGCCCACCCGGTCGGCGAGCTCCGTGTACGCCGCCTGGTCGACCATCGTCAACACGGCCAACCCGGCCGCAGTGGCCAGGGGGTTCCCCGACAAGGTCCCGGCCTGGTAGACGGGTCCGTCGGGGGCAAGGACGCCGAGGACCTCGGCCCGGCCGCCAAACGCCCCGACGGGGAGGCCGCCGCCGATCACCTTGCCGAAGCACCACAGGTCCGGGGCCACGCCGCTCCACTCGCTCGCCCCTCCGGCACCGATCCGGAACCCGGTGATGACCTCGTCGAAGACCAGCAGCGCTCCGACGGCGTCGCACGCGTCGCGCAGCCCTTCCAGGAACCCGGGTCGGGGTGGCACCAGGCCCATGTTGGCGGCGACCGGCTCGACGATGACGCAGGCCACCCTCTCGTCGATCTCGGGTACCCGGTTGTAGGGCACGACCACGGTGTCGGCGACCGCTCCGGGGGGCACGCCGGCGGAGTCGGGCAGGCCCAGCGTGGCCACGCCGCTCCCGCCGCCGGCCAGCAGGCCGTCGGAGTGCCCGTGATAGCAGCCGGCGAACTTCACCACCCGGGACCTCCCCGTGAACCCGCGTGCCACCCGGATCGCGCTCATCGCCGCCTCGGTCCCCGAAGAGACGAGACGGACCTGCTCACACCCGGGCACCCGGGCGACGATCGCCTCGGCCAGCAGCACCTCGCCCTCGGTCGGTGCGCCAAAGGTGGTCCCGTTCCGGGCTGCCTCGGCGATGGCCTCGACCACGACCGGATGGGCGTGGCCGACGAGCGACGCGCCGTAGGACTGGACCAGGTCGACGTACCGGTTGCCGTCCACGTCGACGACGTAGGCGCCCTCGCCCCGGGCCACGAAGTACGGGTCACCACCCACCGCCCTGAACGACCGCACCGGGGAGCTCACCCCGCCGGGGGTCACCCGCCGGGCACGTGCGAACAGCGCCTCCGAACGCCCGTGGTCAGCCACCGAGCGCCTCGGCCAGCTCGGCGGCGAAGTAGGTGGCGACCATGTCGGCACCGGCCCGCTTGATGGCGGTGATCTGCTCGAGGGCCACCGCTTGTCCGTCGATCCACCCGCGCTCGGCGGCGGCACGCACCATGGCGTACTCACCGCTCACGTGGTAGGCAGCCACGGGCACGTCGAAGGTGCGGCGCACGTCGGCGATGACGTCGAGCGAGATGAGCGCCGGTTTCACCATGACCATGTCGGCACCCTCGGCCACATCCAGGCCGACTTCGAGGAGGGCCTCTCGCCGGTTGGCCACGTCCTGCTGGTAAGTGCGGCGGTCGCCGCCGTCCCTGATGGTCACGTCGACTGCCTCCCTGAACGGACCGTAGAGGGCGGTGGCGTACTTCGCGGCGTAGGCCAGGATGGCTGTCCGCTCGTACCCGGCGCCGTCGAGCGCCGCCCGGAGGGATGCCACCTGGCCGTCCATCATCCCGCTGGGGGCCACGACATCGGCACCGGCAGCGGCCTGGGACACCGCCACCAGGTCGTAGAGGGCGACGGTGGCGTCGTTGTCCACGTCACCCGTGCGGGGATCGAGGACCCCGCAGTGCCCATGGTCGGTGAACTCGTCGAGGCAGCAGTCGGCCATCACCACCACGGAGTCGCCGACCGCGTCCCGGACGGCGGTGAGAGCCCGCTGGACGATCCCGTCGGCCCGGAACGCCGCGCTCCCCCGGCCGTCCTTCTCTTCCGGACGCGGGAGCCCGAAGAGGAGGATGCCCGGTACCCCGAGGTCGACGAGGTGACGGACCTCGGCGACGAGCGAGCCGAGCGTGTGCTGGAGGACGCCCGGCAACGCCCCGATGGGGCGGGGCGCTTCCAGCCCGTCGGCGACGAAGATCGGTGCCACCAGGTCGTCGACGCCGAGGACCGTCTCGGCCACCAGCCTGCGCAGTGCCGGGCTCTGCCGCAAGCGGCGGGGCCGGCGGACCAGGGTGCGCGACGGAGCGGCCGGGTGCGGGCCGGAGGGTTCGGTGACGGGGACCACGACCGGCCAGCCTAGGTCTCGCCGCGGCCGGCTCGCCCCTCGCGCCGGGCCACCTCGACGATCGCTGCCGCCAGGCCCGGGATGGTGTGCTCGACGGCTTCGCCGGCGACCGAGAAACCGAGCCGGCGGGCGGTACCCGACGTGACCGGTCCGATGGAGACGACGGCGGGGGGAGCGGGCACCACCCCCACGATCGCCGCGAACCGCTCGACCGTCGACGACGAGGTGAACGCCACGACGTCCGCGTGCCGCGCCGCCTCGACGGCCTCGTCGGGGGGGTTGCCTTCCACCGTGCAGTAGGCGACGACCTCGTCGACGACCCAGCCCCGGGCGCGCAGCTCCCTGGCCAGCACGTCGCCCACGACGGCGGCCCGGGGGAAGAGCACCCGGGCGCCCGGCTCGGGCGGATTGGGAAAGGCGTCCGCCAGCGCGGCGGCAGTCCCCGTCGACGGCACGAGGTCGGCTGGACAGCCGCCGTCCCCCAGCACCCGTGCCGTCGCCGCGCCCACGGCTGCGAACCGGGTCGGCAGCGGGACCGGCCGGCCGCCGAGAGCGCGCAGGAACCGCTCAGCCGCGTTCGCCGAGGTGCACACCACCCAGTGGTAGGCACCCTCGGACGCCCGGGCGGCCGCCTCGCCCAGGGCCACACCGAGATCCGGGGGGTCCACCACCGAGATCACCGGCAGCTCGACGACCGACGCGCCCAGAGACTGGAGTGCTGCGGCCAGAGAGGAGGCCTGGCCGCGGCTCCGGGTGACGACCACGCTCACGCCGGAAAGCGGGAGCACGGTCACGTTGCGGCGCTCATGCCGGGGAGCGCGTCGGCCCGGGCGGCACCGCTCCGGGCACGGGCGGCTTCGCGTCCCGGGGCTTCCGAGAACCCGGCCGCAGGTCGAAGCCGGCCACCGAGCCGACGACGATCGCCGATGGCGCCGGAAGGTCGACCTCCGCCAGCGATGCCAGGTTCGTCCGTACGACCCGCTGACGATCCGTCGTGCCCCAGTGGACCACCGCCACCGGCGTGTCGGCCCCGCGCCCACCGGCGATCAGGGCGCCGGCAATAGTGGCACGCTCGGACATGCCCATCAGGACCACGAGGGTCCCACCCGATCTGGCCAGCGCGGTCCAGTCGACCCCCCCGGGAGCCGACGGGTCGCCCACGTGGCCGGTGACGACCGTCACCGACGTTGCCACCCCGCGGTGGGTGACCGGGATGCCGGCCGCGGCCGGCGCCGCGAACGCCGAGGAGACGCCGGGGACGACCTCGAAGGGGACACCGGCCTCCTGGAGGACCTCGGCCTCCTCGCCGCCCCGGCCGAACAGGAAGGGATCGCCGCCCTTCAGACGCACCACCACCCGGCCGGCGCGACCATGCTCGACGAGGAGCAGGTTGATGTCGTGCTGGCGCGTGGAACGGCCCGGCTGCTTCCCCACGTCGATCCGGAGCGCCGACGCCGGTGCCAGGTCGAGGAGCTCGTGGGCGATCAGGCGATCGTGGACGACGACATCGGCGCGGCCGAGGAGCGCAGCCCCACGACGCGTGATCAGCTCCGGATCGCCGGGGCCGGCGCCGACCAGGTAGACCGTCACCGCACGCTCATCCGCTCACCACTCATCCGGGAGGTGGGCACACGCACCGGAATGTGGGCCAGATCCGGGACGGACGCCGGCGTCTCCGTCGCGGCCGGGACCGCGGCCTTCCTCACGGGCGGAGCCTGGGCTCGTCGGCGACAGCCCATTCCCCTTCCCACGGCCCGAGCGAGCGCCCGCCGGCGTCGTCGAGGAGATAGCGCGCCACCGAGCGACCCAACGTCGCCGGGTCGTCCCCCTGCGCCTCGTGCCGGAGCACGACCCGCCCGTCCTCGGAGGCGATCATGCCGACCAGTGTAAGGGCCCGGCTCCCCCTCCCGGGGAAGGCACCGGGGTCCGCCGCGCCGCCCGGGACGGTGCCGGTCCCACCGGCACCCCGGGGGACGCTCGGACCCAGGCCGTCGATCTCGTACGCCGTCGCCCCGACCGGCAGCGTGCACCCACCTCCGAGCTCCGCGAGGAACGCCCGCTCGGCCAGCACCTCACGGCGCACGGCCGGGTCGTCGATGGCGGCAAGGATGCCGACAGCCGGTTCGTCGCCCTCCCGACACTCGACGGCGAGGGCACCCTGGCCCACCTGAGGCACCATCGTCGTCACGTCGAGCACGTCGACGGGCAGGCCGGGAGGTGGCGTCCACGCCAGTCTGTCGACCGCCGCCTTCGCCACGACCACGCAGGGGGCTCCCGATCCCGTGGTCGATCCCTGCCCGGCCACCGCCAACCGGGTCGCCATGTTGCCGCGGAGCTCGTCGAAGGTGAGGTCGGGTCGGGCGTTGGCGAGCTGGACCCGGCGGCGCGCCGACCCCGTCGCCACTCGGGCACCGGGAACCAGCCCCTCCAGCGTGCTCCCGACGAGGAGGTCTCGCCGGTCCGCCCGCTCGGGGAACGACGCCAGCGCGAGACCGGGTACCTGATCGGACGCCGGGAGGTCTTTCGCCGAGTGGACGGCCAGATCGGCCCGTCCGTCGATCACGGCACCCTGGACCTCCTTCACGAAGACACCCTGCCCACCGAGCCGGTGAAGCGGCTGGTCGCGATCACGGTCACCCATCGTCTCCACCGGGACCACAGAGATCTCGATCGCCACGCCGGCCCGGTCGGCCCAGGAGCGCATCAGGGAGGCCACCCGCCTCGCCTGGGTCATCGCCAGCGGCGACGTGCGCGTGGCGATCCTGAGCCGGACGTCCGGGACGGCTACCACCGGCCTAGAGGTCGAACAGGATCCGGAGAGCTTCGATGAGGCGCTCCCCACGGGGCGTCCCGGTGGCGTCCTTGATCGCCACGGTCGGCTGGTGAAGGAGCTTGGCCATCACCGAACGCGTGACCACGTCGACCTGGTCCCATTGCTCGTCGGTCAGGCCGCTCTGCTTCGCCCGCTGGCGATCGAGCTCCTCCCGGCGAGCGGCCTCGGCGCGGGAACGCAGTGCCGAGATGGCCGGTGCCGCTCCCCGTTCCCGGGAGCGCACCCGGTAGCGCTCCAGCTCGTCGTCGATCAGTGCCCGGGCGCCGGCGACCTCAGCCTGGCGGCCTGACATGGCCGCTTCGACCTTACGCCGGAGGGCGTCCATGTCGAGGACGGTGACTCCCGGGATCGTCGCTGCAGCCGGTTCGACGCTGCGGGGAACTCCGAGGTCGACGACGAGGATCCCGGCCGCTCCCGCCCCCCGCCCCTCGACGGCCGCCTCGAGCATCTCGGCGTCCACGACGGGATGAGGCGCCCCAGTGGCGGCGAACACCACGTCGGCGCCGGCCAGCACCTCGGGGAGGTGCCCCAGGGTCACCACCCGCACCTCTCCCGCCATCACATCGGAGAGCCCGGCGACGGCCTTGCGGGCTCGAGCTTGGGTGCGGTTGGCCACCGCCACCTCGATCACCCCGGTGCCCGGAAGGGCCCGGAGCACGCCGGTCCCCATCTCTCCGGCGCCCACCACCACGATCCGGGCCCCCCGGAGGCCGCCGGGACGGCGCTCCTCGGCGAGCGCCACCGCTCCGTGGGAGAGCGAGGTGATACCGCGGGCGATCGCCGTCTCGGCCCGAACCCGCTTCCCGGTCTGGATGGCGTGACGGAAGAGCCCGCCGAGCACGGGGCCCGACGCCTGCTCTCGCTGCGCCCGCTCCCATGCCCGCCGCACCTGGCCGAGCACCTCGGTCTCGCCCAGCACTGCCGAGTCGAGGCCGGCCGCCACGGCGAACAGGTGGCCGGCCACCTCGTCGTCGAACCGGACGGCGAGGTGGCCCTGGAGCGCCCCGACCGTGGTCCCCGCGATCTCGGCCAGGAACTCCTGGATCTCGTCGACACCGGCGTGGAACCGGTCGACAACGGCGTAGACCTCCGTTCGCAGGCACGTCGAGAGGACCACCGCCTCGGCGCAGTTCGAACGATCCCGGAGCCGGTGGAGCGCCTTTGGAAGGTCCGCGTCGCCGATCGCCACCTGCTCGAGGAGGCCGAGCGGTGCGAAACGCTGTTCGAGCCCTACGACGACGACGGACACTGCTCCCGATGGCTCCCTTGCGTTGGCGGTCTGTCGCGGCCCACGACATCAGCGGGCCGAACCGCCCAACCAGCATGCCGGGCCGAACCCGGGACCGCCAGTCGGGGCAGTGGCTGGGCTGTCCCCGAGGCCATGCCAGTTTACCGGCGTTCCGGCACCGGAGACCCCGCCGATTCGGGGGAAGCGTCAGGAGATGTCCTGGCCGGGAAGGCTGATCGACCGCAGTGCAGGGAGGGCATGGGGACGTCTGGAGGAGCGCAGCAGCCGCCGGGACTGGTAGAAGCTCATGACCTGGAGCTCGATGCTCAGGTCGACGTACCGGAGGAGCACGTCCTGAGGGACGGCGAGGACTCGGGGGGCGAAGTTGAGGATCGAGCACACGCCGCAGCGCACCAGGAGATCGGCGACGCCCTGCGCCGACGACGCCGGTGTTGTGATCACTCCGATCGTCAGGCGCTCCTCGCGGGACACCGATGCCAGCTCCTCCACGTGTCGCACCGGGAGGTCGGCGACCCGGCTCCCGACCACCTTCGGATCGACGTCGAAGAGCGCCACCAGCTTGAACCCGTGTGAGGCGAACCCACCCGAGTTGGCAAGGGCGTGGCCCAGGTTGCCCAGGCCGACGATCGCCATGGGCCACTCCTGGTCGAGACCGAGCGCCCGGTCGATCTCCTCGACGACGACCGCCGCTTCGTACCCCGTGCCGCGGGTACCGAGCGTCCCCAGGTAGGAGAGGTCCTTGCGCACCTTGGCCGCCGTCACCCTGGCGAGGACCGCCAGTTGCTCGGAAGGCACCGTGTCGGTCCCGGAACGCAGCAGCTCGGCCAGGATCCGCTGGTAGACGGGAAGCCTGACCACGGTGGCCTCAGGTATGCGCCGAGCCACGGCACCGGTGGCGCCGTCGCCACGGCCGGCCCTGTCGCCCCGTCCGGCCGCGTCTCCAGGGCCTGCACCCGTGGCATCTCGGCCGGCCGCGCCCCACCGGCCCGCCTGCCCCCTCCGCTCATCCCACCGCTCCGGCACAGTGTCGGATGGTACCGACCGGAGCGCGATCAGGGAAAGACGAGCCGCAGGCGCGGGCCCGCCACCGACTCCGCCGGCGTGCGGTCCTCCGGCGGCGCCATGGGTCGCTCCGCCCCGACCGGCGGGCGACCCTCGAGGCCGAGGATCCGGGCGGCCGAGGCCCGATTGGCCACGATCGCCAGCTGGCCGTTCCCGTCGACCAGGAGGCCGAGCTCGCCGTCGGCGAGGTCCCCGAATGCCCTGACGTGCCGGACCGTCCACCGACCGGCCGGACCCGACCCGGGGGGCCCACCCTCGTCCGCCGTGGTGAGGGTGAGCCGGGAGCCGATCCCGATGGCTCGGCCGAGCCACTCGGGCCGGCAGTCGAGCTGGACGTTGCCGAACGTGTCGATCCACGTCACGGCGACCGTTACCGCCCCGGTCGACGGATCGGGTCGGCGCCCGGCGTCTGGCGGCCTGCTGGACGGAGCGGCGAGATCCGGGGAGCGGACCAGGTGCTCAGGGTCGATCGCGTCGCCGAAGAGCTCGGGGGCGCGCCCGACGACCAGGGCGGCGGCGGCGGGAGCGAAGACGTCCCGGCCGTCGAAGGTCGAGACACCGGCGAGCCCGACGGCTCTCCGGATGCCCCCGAGGGCGGCGGCTGCCGGGAGCAGCAGGCCGTTGTCGGGCCCGACCAGCCACGTCGGACCGCCGGCGTGCGCCGGGACCGGGACGGGGGCGGTTGCCGGGCGGTCGGCGTGCGCGACGACCGGGTGCCCGGCCGCACCCGGGTCGCCTACGACCTCGATAGCGACGCCGCGGCGACACGTCCCCACGCCGGGATCGACGACGGCGAGCACCACACCCGGGCCGCAGAACGGGACCGCCCGGACCAGCATCCGGGCGCCGGCAGTGACGTCGAAGGGCGCGACCTCGTGGCCGAGGTCGACCACCCGGGTATCCGGGGCCAGTCGCTGGAGCACGGCATGGACGACGCCGACGAACTCGTCCCGGTGCCCGTAGTCGGAGAGGAAGAAGATCGCCGGTGTCACCCCAGGACCTCCTCCTTTCTTCCCATCCTTCCCATCCTTCGTCGTCAGAGTCGTGCTGCCGCCACCGACGCGAGCTGTTGCGCCTCGGGGAGATCGGGAGACGGGGACTCCCAGCCGTAGAACATCGCCAGCGAGCCCCGGACCGCGTACTCGATATCCAGGTAGGCCCGCTGCTGGTTGGCCGCCAGCGTCACCTGGTCGTCGAAGCCCGGGCCACCCTCCACCGGCCATCCCAGCGTGGCGACGGTGATCGTCCCGCGCAACGGACCCGACGAAACCGTCCGGTCGTCACAGGCCCGCAGGTCGGCACGGAGCACGCCCACGGAGGCGGCCGCACGGGCCGGCGTTGCGAACCGGCCCACCGACTCGACGACCGCCGGGGTCCCACTGGATGACAGGAACGCCGCCTCCGCCCTCGTCGTGGACCCGTGCACTTCGAGCAGCGAAGCCAGGCACGCCGGTGTCCCCTTCGTATCGAGCGCGCCCGTGGCAGTGTCCCTCGTCCACCCGGGCGGCAGTTGCGCCGTCGTGAGGAGCACGGCGCGGAGCCGAGCGGACGGGTGCGGACGGGCCGGCGGGGGAGAAGAAGCGTGCGGGGGCGCCGATCCCCGGCCGGTGGAGGGCGCACCGGTTCCACATCCGGTGAGCAGCACACCCACCAGTGCCATTGAGGCGACGATGACCACGCCGGACGGCGAGCCCCGCCTCACCGGCCCAGCTGGTGGGAGCGCTCCGTCGCCGATGCCACCGCTTCGATGAACGCCGACCGGACGGCTCGGTATTCGAGGGTGCGCAGGCCCGCCGCCGTCGTCCCCCCGGGCGAGGTGACCTCCGCCCGCAGGACGGCCGGCTCGGCCCCGGTCTCCGCCAGGAGCCGGGCGGCGCCGAGCAGGGTCCCCACCACCAGCTCCCGGCTGACGTCACGCTGGAGCCCGACGGCGACTCCGGCGTCGATCAGCGCCTCGGCCATCAAGAACACGTAGGCCGGTCCCGACCCGGAGAGACCGGTCACCGCATCGAGGTACCGCTCCGGTAGCCGGACCACCGTGCCAACCGCGCTCAGCACGCCCTGGGCCCAGTCGAGGTCGCCCGACGTCGCGCTGTGGCCACCCGAGATGGCGGACACCCCCGCACCCACCAGAGACGGGGTGTTCGGCATCGCTCGGACCACGACACAGTCCGGGGGGAGCGCCGCTTCCAGGCGGGCGGTCGCCAGCCCGGCCACGATCGACAGCACACGGCGGGCGCCTTGGGCGGCGAGGACCCGGCACGTGGACTCGGCGACGTCCGGCTTCACTGCCAAGAGCACGTCGGTCACCTCGGGGACGATGTCGGTCACGACCAGGCCGGAGTGCTGCTCCGACAGCCGCCGACGGGCCGACGGGTCCGGATCGCTCACGACCAGCTCGTCGGGCTCGGCCCATCCGCTCGACAGGAGACCCGCCACGAGAGCGGAGCCCATGCGCCCACCCCCGACCACCACCAGCCTCTGCGCCATGGGCCTCGACCCTACCAGCGGCCGTCGCCCGGTCGGCCTGGGTGCCGAACGGTGCGGTCGGGTGCGCCGGGCCCGGGAGACGAGCCGGGCCCGGGAGACGATCAGTGCGGTCGGGTGCACCGGGCCCGGGTACCGCGCTTCGTCCCGGGAAGCCGGAGCGGGCCGCCGAGCGCACCATGGGTCGCGGGAGACGATCAGTGCGACCGGCGGCGCCGCCGGTACATCCCTTCGTGGCCGAGGGCCATCGCCGTCGGGAAGCACTCGTCGGTGTAGGCGAGGGATGCACCGACGATGCGGTCGAGCTCGTCGCCGTCGACCCTGCTCGCCGGCACCCGTCCGACCAGGTACACGGCATCCTCGTGCCCGAGGGCGAAGCTCATGCCTACGAGATGGGCGTTACGCCGCAACAGGTAGGTCCATGTCGCCTCGACGTTGGTCTCCGGAGCCGGCATGAACTGGGCCTCGTGATGGAGCATCCGCTGGCGGAGCGTCAGCCACACGGTCACGAACTCCTTCTCGTCGCCGCGCACCCGGAGGTACCAGCGGGGTGCCCCGGTGATCGGGTCACCTCCCGCCTGCCGGTCCACGGCCACGAGCGGCCCGCCGGCCGCCAGCTCCTGCTCCGCCCACCGATCGACGACAGCACACACGGCTTCCCGCTCTCTGTCGTCCAGGATGGCGTTCACCTGCACTCGACCAGCCGCCCTTCTGCCAGCTCCTCGTAGATCCCTCGGAGGAGCTTCGCTGCCGATGACCAGGTATAACGTCGGGCACGGAGCACCGCTCCGCTGGAGAGCCGTTCGGCCAGGACCGGTTCGGCCAGGATCTGACGGACCCAACCGGCGAAGGCCTCCGGCGACGGCTCCTCCACGAGGTACCCGGTGCGTCCGTGGTCCACCAGCGTCCGCAGCCCACCCACGTCAGAGGCCACGACCGGCGTCCCACACGCAGCGGCCTCCAGCGCCACGAGACCGAAGGACTCCGATCGGCTGGGGACGAGGCACACGTCAGCCGCCCGGTAATAGGTGGAGAGCAGCTCGTGGGGCTGCGGGTCGACGAAGTCCACCCGGTCGGTGATGCCCAGCACGTCAACCAACACCCGCAGCTGGTCGACCTCGTCCTGCCCGTGCGGACCACTCGGACCGCCCACCACCAGCAGGCGAGCGTCGAGATCGTCCCCGACCAGGACGGCGAGGGTCCTGACGGCCACCTCCACTCCCTTCAACGGCTGGATCCGTCCGACGAACAGCAGGACCGACGCGTCGGGATCGATACCCAACGCCCGGCGCGCCTGAGGCCGGTGACCGGGTCCGAAGAACGCGTGGTCGACGCCGGGAGCGACGATCCGGATCCGGGAGGCGTCGGCATGGTAGAGATCCACGATCTGCGCGGCCTCCACGGAGCATGACGCCAGCACGGTGTCCGAGCAACGGATGATCGTCGCCTCGGCCTCGGCCCGCCGGTTCGAACAGCCGGCGCTGACCTCCTCCGGGCTGGCCTCGGCCTTCACGCGGTCGAGGGTGTGGAAGGTGGAGACGAGCGGGAGATCCAGCTCGTGCTTGATGACGTGCCCGGCGATCCCGCTCAACCAGTAGTTGGCGTGCACCGCGTCGAACCCGGACTCCTCCGAGTCACCGAGCCCGCTCAGGCCCGACATCCGCTTGAGCACTCCCTCGGTGAAGGCCTCCACCACGCCGGGCAGGTCCTCCTTGGCCATCAGGGACGGTGGTCCCGCCGGGACGTGGTGGACGGTGAACCCCGGCTCGACGTCCACCACGTCGGGGAGGTCGTCGGACCACGAGCGCGTGAAGACGTCGCAGGTCACACCGGCGCGAGCCAACGCGGAGGAGAGCTCCCGGACGTAGACGTTCATCCCCCCGCCGTCGCCGCTGCCCGGCTGCGCCAACGGCGAGGTGTGCATCGAAAGGACAGCGAGGCGCCTCATGCGGGTGCGATCCTACCCGCCGACCCTCCCGAGACCGCTCAGGTACCCCCGGCGTCGGCGTCGGCGTCGGCGTCGGCGTCGGCACCAGCACCGGCATCGGCGTCGGGCGTTCCCTCCGGCGTCTCGGCTCGAGCCGGTGTGGCCGTCTCCACCGGCACCGCCCGCCCCTCGTTCTCGTGACGGAACGACAGGTAGATACGGAGAAGGGCCTGGCGCTGATCCTCGGTCAGATGGTGGTCGGCGAAGATGTGCCGGGCGAGGTCGGTGTCACCGTCGGGACGGTCGAGGATGCCCGCCTGCACGTAGAGGGTCTCGGCCGAGATGCGCAGCGCCCTGGCGATCTGCTGGAGGATCTCCGCGGACGGACGCCGGAGCCCCCGCTCGATCTGGCTGAGGTACGGGTTCGAGATGCCGGCGAGCTCCGAGAGCCGGCGGAGGGAGAGGCGCGCCGTGCTCCGCTGCTCCCTGATGAACGCGCCGAGCTCGGTGAACCGCTCGGGAATGTCCTTCGCAAATGCCGGCCCGTCGCCGCGCCGGGAACCGCCGGTCCTGCCGGGACGATCGGAGCCATGAGGCTGATCGGGGCTGTCGGGGCGATCGGCCATCACCGGCGCCGGCTGCTCACGAGCGGAGGCGGTTCACGAGCGCGGGCAACTCGAGCGGGAGCGGTTCACGAGAGCAACCCGTCGACCGATGCACGCCCGCTCTTGTATCGACCGACGATCTCGGCCTGGATGGCGTCGATCCGCTCGTGCAGCGCCCGGCGGTCCGTCGAAAGCCGATGCTCGATCACCTCGAGCTCCGAGGCGATCGCCACCAGCGCCTCGTGATCCGCATCAGCCAAGCCGGCGATCCCATCGGCCCCGAGCACCGCATCCAGCTCGGCGGTGAGATCCGATCCCTCGATGTCCGGGGCGAGGAAGACGGGCAGTCGACCCGGGCCCGCCGGGCGAGGTGAGCCGGCAGACAGGATCCCCGGGAGATCGTCGACGAGCTCCGCGAGCGCCTCGTGGCGCGAGTCCACCGACCCGTCGAGAAAGCGATGCACGATGTCCAGCCGACCCTGGGCCAGCCGCCGCAAGTACGAGAGCGAGACTTCGGCCTCCTGGCACGTGGCCCGCACGGCCCGAAGCTCCTCGAGCGACTTCGACTCGATGCCGTCGAGATAGGTGGCCGAGAGCAGCGTGTCGAGAGACCCTCGTCCCGGTTGCTCCCGTGCCTCCCGTGCCTCTCGCGTGGGTTGCTCTTGTTCCGCTCGTGCGGGTTGCTCCCCCGCCTTTCGTGCTGTTGCCATCACGGGTGAGCGTACCCCGCCAGTCGCCAGCAAGCGGGCGAGGGCAAAGGAGGGCACGGGAGAAGACGGCGGGGTGGGCGGAAGGAGCAGCGCCGCGCCGAGGGGCAGCGTCGGGCCGGTTCTGTCGCCGCAGCGGACAGCGTCACGGCACGGGGCGGCGACGCGAGGCGGCACGGGGCGGCGACGTGGGGCGGCACGAGCCCCGACGCGGCGCCAGCAGACGTCAATCGAGCAGGCAACGGTGTCCGAATCGAGGCCAGCTCCTATATCGCGGTCTACCGCGAGCGACGTGCCGGCTACCGGCATGTGAGCTCAGGAGGCGTCGGAAACGCGGGCGCGTGTATCGCAGGCGGCACACAGGACCGCCGTCGGCAAGCGGTCGAGGAGCTGATCGTCGAGCTCGGCCCCGCAGGTTCCGCAATACCCGTACGTGCCGGCATCGAGGCGGGCCAGTGCTGCATCGACCTGGCCGAGCAGCACATCCAGGGCGTCGGCCACGTCGGGTTCGTGGGGGCCGGAGCCACCGTCGCTGTCGCCCGAGGGGTCCCGCGGGTCCGGATCCAGTCGCCCGGGGACCTCCACGTGCCCGGATGCCTCCACGTGCCCGGAGGGCGGGCCACCACCGGGATCCGGCACCACGCTCGGGCTCATGTCGTCCACCCGTCGAAGCCTACCCGCGTGGCCGTCCAAACCCACTGGGAGCCCACCGGATGCCTCCTGGGACCGTCACCGCCCGGGGTACTCTCAAGTCGGGCCGTTAGCTCATCCGGTAGAGCAGGGGACTTTTAATCCCAAGGTGGCGGGATCGAGACCCGCACGGCCCACCA